>JBARDK010000043.1:0-1982 GCA_049795075.1 Nitrosotalea sp.
ATTCAGGTGAAGTGTCACCAACATATGCAAAATTAAGCTCTACTGGTTACAGTGGAAACAAGTATTTTGCAACAAGACCTAGATTATCATATCATCCCGCAAACAAACAATTCAAGGGTGAAGCAACAAAAACTATTGCAGCGCAACCAGAACCAGCAAAACCCAAAACTATGCGCGGTACACTGCCGGCAGGTTTCAAGCCTTAAAGGCTTCTAGCACTTCTTGCGAGTGTCCTGCAGGTTTTACTTTTTCAAAAACCTTGAAAATTTTCCCTTTTTCATCTACTAGGAAAGTTGTTCTGTTTACTCCCATGTACTCGCGCCCCATGAACTGTTTCTTTCCCCAAACACCAAATTTCTTTGCCACGTCTTTGTCTGTGTCAGCAAGCAAGATAAACGGAACACTCATCTTTTCGCCAAATTTTCTGTGAGACTCTTCATCGTCAGGGCTTATTCCAATTATCTCAATTCCAGCACTCTTGAATTTCTTGTAATCTCGAGCAAACTCTGCAGCCTCTGTCGTGCATCCTGGCGTGAAATCTTTTGGGTAAAAGTAGACGACATATTTTTTTCCCTTAAAGTCTGCTTTTTTGAGAATCTTTCCCTCTGCATCCTTTAACGCAAAATCAGGAACTTGATCGCCTTCATCTAACATGATAACAAAAATAACGAATCCCTAATTATTTTTTGTCAAGTGGTTTCGAATGTTTTATATGGTATGTGCCTAGGTGAGATTTCAGTAATGGTAAATCCACGTGCATGGCTTGCTGAAGCAATTGGAACATACTGTTTGGTGTTTTTCGGACCTGTTGCAATTGGACTTGCGGCAGTTGCATATGGAACTGGGCTGTCAATTCAAGCAATAGTGATGATAGCACTTGCACATGGTGCCGCAATAGGCCTCATGGTTTATGCATTTGGGCACGTATCTGGGGGTCACTTTAATCCAGCTGTTACTATTTCCATGTTGGTAACAAAACGAATCAATATCAAAGACGGTATTGTGTATATAATTTTCCAGCTTATTGGCGCAATAACTGCTGCTGCATCTTACAAGGCTATTCTGCCTGATATTGGCGCAAAGGTAAACTTTGGAACTCAATCTGGACCAAGTGCATTACTTCATAACAGCATCTCGTCTGGATTTGCAGTAGAAGCAATTCTAACATTCTTCCTTGTAACGGTGATTTTCATGACGGCAGTGCACAAAAAGGCTCCTGCTGGAATGTATGGTCTTGCAATAGGTGGGATGATATTTTTGATACACTTGATTGGAGTGCCACTGACAGGAGCAAGTGTAAACCCTGCAAGAACATTTGGGCCTGCGCTAATCTCTGGATATTGGAGCTATGACTGGATGTATTGGGCTGCCCCAATTACTGGCGCAATAATTGCAGGACTGATAATGAATTATGTCTTTGCCAAAAAGGCAGAACAAGAAGAGACAGTGTAGGTTTTCTATTCATTTGAAATGTATTATAACGGGTTAACTGGAAGTTTCTTTGGACCCGTTGCACAGCCTGGATAGTGCGCGAGCTTGCGGAGCTTGAGGTCGGGGGTTCAAGTCCCCTCGGGCCCGTCATGATATTTTCATAGGGGGGTTGAGACGATTTTATTTTGTATTTAGTAAATCTATTTCATCTCCTGATACTTGACAGAACCAAAAAAGTAAAAAATTCATGTTATGATTTGTTGTAAATAATGATTTTAATACCTTGGATTTTTAAATTAGGGAAATGACTGAACGTTGTAGGTTCTGTAAAAAAACACTTGGATCTTGTACCTGCGATGAGAATCATTTGGGAGAATATTATAACAAACCAAAAGAGAGCGATGATCCATATGGCTAGCTATATCATACAGTTTTGTGGGCAAACAATTTAATCATATTAGGTATATCACAATGAAGACCATAGAACTCCAAGGAATGATGTTAATTATGGCAATCCTTTGACCTAGGAGACGCTGTGGTCACTCTAACTT
>JBARDK010000044.1:0-14096 GCA_049795075.1 Nitrosotalea sp.
CAGAATCACTACCATTGACTGATTCAACCACAGAAGCCAAAAATCTGACTACAAATCAAGATCTAATTGAGAATTCACAAACACAAGTTACAGTTAACTCAAACCAACCACAACTAGTCGTGGTAAGCTCCAATGCAGCTCTATCCAATGTAATCATTCCACCAACAGTAACTGCCCCATCAATTAATTATTCTACAATAATTACAACAAGTGGCAATACTAACACTATCCAGATCTCAAATCCTCTTACCATGACAAAATATAACAGCAACAATTCTCTTTATGCCCAAGTAACAATTCCAGCAAATACAGCCGTATCAGGAACATCATGGAACGGTGTATTTGACTTGCCAACGGTACAAACAAACGTTGTTCTATCATTACCAAAAACATCTGGTCAAACCACCACCCAAGGAGTTGTAATCCAACTTGGTTCAACTACAAATACGCCATTGCATTTTAGCAATCCTGTAAGTGTAGTACTTGTAGGTCAAGCAGGACAACATGTAGGCTACTTCTATACTCCTGGCCAAGTTACAGAGATCACCACCCATTGTACTACTGACAGCGGATCAGGTCTACCTGTTGGAGCAAACGAATGCAAGATAAACAGAGGCGCAGATCTAGTTATTTACACAAATCACTTTACAGGGTTTGGTTCATGGTCATCTAGTTCCAGTTCTAGTTCATCCAGTTCATCTGTTGGATCTACTAGTGGAGGCGGTGGAGCCGGATCCGTAGGATCTAGTGCAGGAGCTGGCTCATCATCTTCAGGTGAATCAAACGGCGCATTTGGAGGAACACTTGCACCAGTGCTTCAGATCGACTCTGTATCGTATAACCTATGCCAGAATGATACAGTAAAGATACTTGTAGAATATTCCGTAGCTAATCCAAGTGTAATATTGCGTACATCTCTAACAGGAACTGTTCAGGCAACATTAGATCAGGTGCAGCCATTTGCACAAGAGAACCAAAACTCTACTATCCAGAAGCTAGTCTATGTTGCACAAATTGATCCAAAAGAGCAGTCATTTGAGGTAGTGGCATTGCAGGCAGCAGACAACAATGTCAACTCGGTAGGAGAGACAGTAGATGTATCAGGATGTCAGCAAACCATCAATTATGAGAGCCCAGGTACAACCTCTTCAGAACAAGCAGGTGCACCAGAAATATTTGATGTCAAGTTCCAGGCAGGAAACGGAACAGAGATTCCATCATCTGAAGAAAACCAGTTTACAAACTCTCAATCAGTAACAGTATCTGCCATAATTAACAGCCCAACACCACCTAACCAAGTGCAGCTCAGATTTGTCCCAGCAGGCAACTCTACCACTGCATACTCTACAATAACCATGAACGTAACACCACTGCAGATCTCAAACACTACATATGCTGTCTCAGGAACAATTCCAGCAGAGGCGATGCAGGCCCCAGCTGTGACATACTGGATAGATGCTCAAAATAACGCAGGTGGAACAACCGATTCTGATCAGTATACAATTGGTGTCAAGCCGGCATATGGTATTACAGGAAATCTTGAGATGGATATCAATCCTACAAGAGCAGAGGGAACGATGGAAACCCCAACTGCATACTTTACTAACGAAGGTACAGGACCAATCTACGGTTCAGTCTCACTTGTAGTTGACGGAAATGTTACCTATACCTCCACTCCACAGTTATTTGGGACAGGACAGACAGCTGTAAACTTGGAATGGAAGGCTCCATCAACTGGAAAGTTAGAAGATCACCAGATACAAGCAGTTGCCAACTTTTACGACAAGTCATTTGAGACCTCAACATCATCACTAACTATATTCCCATCAGTCCAGACAATTGCCCTTTCACAATTATCAAGCATAGACATGCTAAATGAAAGTAACAATACTATAGCACAACCATCAGTGCTATATTCTTCATTTAACAACGAAGGAACCATGCGATATGATGTTATTGCACCTGACGGAACATGTGTCATAGGAGGCTCTTCTGATTGTTTGGTACAGAAATCTACATTTGGACTTGCAGGCAACTTCAAGTCAGTAACCATAGGAGATCAGATATTACGAGTCAGATATTCCGGACCTGATAGTCCGCTTGAACGATTTTCTATAACATCAGTGGATCCTATACTAGGCAAGTGGCATGTAGGAATTGATTCACAGCAAGATCTCCTACCGCAAGCACATGCCATGGATGATATATTCTTGAAGGTAAAGTATAGGGACACCAGTACTTCACTGATAACATTGTCTTCCCAGTAAACCTGAACTATAATTTTACTATGGATAAGAAACGGATCTTGATAGGTAAGAATCAAGATCTGCTATCTTGATTCTGTCTTGGCTCATAGAATCTCGCATCCTTATTGTTACCGTATCGTCCTGCAGGGTTTGGTGATCAACTGTTATGGCAAAGGGTGCACCTACCTCGTCAAGCCTTCTATATCTTCGCCCTATGGCGCCAGAGTGATCCAAGAATGCGTCATATTTTGTTTTTATCTTTGAAAAGACTTCGTCTGTTTTTTCTGCAAGACCGTCTTTTTTCATAAGAGAAAGTACTCCAACATGAATAGGAGCAAGATATGGTTTTAGAGAAAGTACAACTCTGTCATTTTCCTTGTCTTCCCTGAAACTGTGCTCCAAAATAGTATACAGACTACGGTCTATTCCCATGGACAACTCAAAAATATGAGGCAAGACCTTGACATTGTCATCTAGCACCTCAAACTTTTCCTTGCTGATATTTCCATGGCTCTTAAGATCGTAATCAGACCTATAGTTACATGCAACAAGCTCAAGCCAGCCAATAGTTGTCTCTACTTCAAAGTCAAAGGCAACTGATGCATAAAATGCCTTTTCCTTGTCACCTAGTTTTCTGAATCTGCTTTTGCTTACATCAATTCCAGTCTTTTGATAAAATTCTACCAAGAGCGCCAAGTAATATGCCACAAGCTTGTTGGGCAGCATACCAGACTCTAGTGCCTCCTTGCATGTTACTGGTTTAATGGTATTGTCATCAACCATTATTCTGATTACAGTATTTTCTACCTCGGAGAATCCATCCATCTCATTTAGTTTATTAGGATTGCAAAAGACCTCGATCTCTGCCTGATAGAACTCTCTTAATCTAAGAAGGCTTTGTCGCGGCGAGATCTCGTTTCTAAAACTCTTTCCAATCTGCGCAATTCCAATTGGCAGTCTTCCTCGCATTGTCTTGTAAAGTCTTGGAAAGTCAACAAAGATGGATTGACATGTCTCTGGCCTAAGGTATGCCGCTTCGCTCTGCGGGCCTATTCCTACCTTGAACATCATGTTGAATTTTTTTGCGTTATCAAAACTTCCCTTGCATTTGGGACACCTTACATCTTTTTCTGATATCACTTTATCAAACTGTTCAAGCTCTGCACTCTCTGGAACCACGATTGAAGTAACCTCGGCAATTAGCTTATCGGCCCTGAAGATGGATTTGCATTTTTGGCAAGTTATTATTGGATCAGCAAAACTGGACAGATGGCCTGATGCTGTAAATACCGACTGTGACATTATCTGGGAACCGTCAATCTCCCACATTCTGTCACGCCTGACAAGCTCGCGCCTCCATAAATCAATGAACTTGTTCTTTAGGCTAACACCTGATGGACCATACTCCCAGAATCCTGCAGGAGCATCTGAATAAATCTCGCAGCTTGGAAAGTAAAATCCCCTTTCAAGTGCAAGTTGTATTATCTGTTCATAATTCATTTGATATCACCCAAGGCACCAGATCTTACGCCAGTTCCTTAACTTTTTTAAGGTTCCCAACGTCGTCCCGTCTCTCATCTATAGGAGTCTCTAGAACCATCGGAATCTTTTTTGAATTTATGGTACGTATAACGTGTACAAGACCCTTCTCACCAATTTGACCCAAGCCAATGTGTTCGTGCCTGTCTAGGTTGGACCCCAGTTCGCCCTTTGAATCGTTTAGATGCAGTATCTTTAGGTGCTCAAATCCTATTGTTTTGTGAAACTTTGAAAGTGTATCTGCAACACTTTTTTCTGTTCTTAAATCATGCCCTGCTGCAAACGCATGACATGTATCAATACATACTCCAAAACGCTTGGCAGGCTTTAGTTGTTGTAGTATGGATCCAAGCTGATCAAAATCAGAACCTACACTATTTTTTTGTCCAGCCGTATTTTCAAGTAGAATCGTAACATCATCTGCAGTGTCATCAGCCGCTTTTGTAAATGCCTTGATCAATTTCTCAATTCCTTTCTTATCTCCTGCACCTTTGTGGCTTCCAAGATGTGCTACAATATACGGAATACCAAGTTTACTGCATCTTTTTATCTCCTCTATTAGCGAGCCAACCGACCTTGCAAATGGATCGTCCTCTGGTGATGAAAGGTTTGGCAGATACGGCATGTGGGCAACAGTAGCAAATCTGTCTATCTTGCTTGCAGCAAGTTTTTCCTTAAAATTGGTAACATCGCCAGATTCCAAGGGCTTTGCTGCCCAGCCGCGTGGATTGCGAGTAAATATCTGAAATGCAGTACAGCCCATTGCTACCGCATTGTCTACAGCACGGTCAATGGAACCAGAGATGGACACGTGCATCCCGACTTGCATGTCAGTGGTTTATTTGAGCATAATTTAAGTTCGATGTGTATTTTGTCATGATTCAAGTCTTCTGTAACAAAACCAAAACACAATCAAATTTTTAAGTCGTGCAAAATCAAGATAGATGTGTTACATCCGGGTATAATGGACCTTGCCAAGTATCCCTTCCTTGCAGAAGCAGGAGAATATCTGCGCGACAAGGGATTTAATCTAGAGCAACTGGGTCATCCCGATTGGGCGCCACTCGTGGAAAAGGCATATGGTAGAATCATAACCGCATCCTCGGGTCAAGTGTACAGCTCTGATATAGAAAAACTTGAAGATTTGGATAAGGATATGGAAATACTTTCGTTTATTGTTGCAGTCATATTGTTAAAAGCTGCAGGAATTCACACTCTAACAAGAAGATTCTCTCTTGCAGAAGCAAGAAGATCTGAAAAATATCTAGAACACGATCTTGGACGAAGACGTATGGACAAGGTAGTAAAGGATAGTGATTTTCCATTGAAAATTATTCAGGAATTATTTTCAGTAAAAGTTGTGATAGAAAATGACGAATTTATGCTAAGCGTCCCAAATTATTTGCAAAGGGCAGTACATTTTCATGAAAAGGAATGGAAACTGGTCAATCGAAGGGTAACAAGTGGGTTTGTCTATCTTACAGCACATGAAACTGTCAGGCTTATACGTACCGAACTTGGTCAGTACATCAACTCTAAAATACAATCAATAACACTACCATCAATTCCTGATACATTCAAGGCTCGTGTGCAAGATCTGGTTCAACTTGCAACCAAATTTTCTGATGCTGTGGTGGTATCGTCTGACTATCCTCCATGTGTAAAACATGCAATCGAGGTACTGGAAAAAGGGGAAAACCTACCACACTCGGGAAGATTCTTGCTTGCTACATATCTTCTTGCAAGGGGTCAGACAACTGATCAGATAGCTCCGCTTTTTAAAAATGCGCCAGACTATAATGAACGTGTAACTCGATACCAACTGGAACACATATCTGGCTCTTTGGGCAAAGGTACAAAATACCAGTGCCCCTCTTGTGATAAACTGCGAAGCGAGAACCTGTGTTTTGCAATTCCTGATTGTGACGGAATAATAAATCCAACTCAATTTGGCAAAAAGAGGAAGAGCTAATGCTTGAAAAAGATGTTACACTTGTAGAGAATGCAATCAAGGAGTATTATTTTAACCACTTTGATCTGGTTAATGTTCCGCCAAAACCCACTCAAAGAGAATTTGGTTATCAAAAAATTAATAGCGGCATGATACGACACGTTGCAATAAAGGACAACAAGGAACTGCATCTTCTCATGATGAAAGAGGCTCCGTCAGATGTCTATTGCTCAAATGGGTACTATTCTTTTCCAAACTTGCCAATGTCAGAAAAGGACTGGAAGGGCGCTGATCTCATATTTGATATAGATGCAAAGGACTTGGTGCTGTCCTGCAGAAATGATCACTCTGTCTTCAAGTGCAGCTCATGCCATGACACTGCACCAGGAAAGCAACTAGCCTGCCCCAAGTGCGGGTCTACCAAGTTTGAGATTGTATCAGTTGCTTGTAAGAACTGTATTGGAGAATCTAAAAAAGAAGTTAAAAAACTGGTGCAAATACTTGATGATGACTTTGATATCAAAAATGAGGAAACTGAAGTATATTTTTCAGGAAACGAGGGATTTCACATCCGAGTCATAAACAATAATTATGAAATGTTGGGCTCGCAAGAAAGAGCAGATCTTGTAGACTATATCATGTTCAACGGTGCCATGCCAGAAACCTTTGGAATGAAAAAACAGAACAATTCCAAGTCAACGCTTCCTGAGATAGGTGAGGCGGGATGGAAAGGAAGAGTAGCAACTAGCTTATTTGGATCAAAAACAAAGGTGCCCAAAGTCACAAGACAGATAATTTCAGATGGGTATCTTGCATTCCAAGCAAAACTCGATGAGATACGCCAAACAATGGGGGTGAAAGTGGATCCAAAAGTAACTATGGACATTCACAGAATTTTCAGGCTTGAAGGTTCGGTAAACAGCAAGAGCGGCCTGTCAAAAATCCAGTGCAAAAATCTCGATGACTTTGATCCCTTTTTGGATGCATGCTTGCTTGGAGAAGAAGAGGTGGACATTATTGCCAACTGTCCTGTTTTGATAACGTTGAAGAACAAGAAATATGGTCCATATGCAAATGAGAGAATCTCTGTGCCAAAATACGCAGCTGTGTATATGATATGCAAGGGATTAGCTAGTGCGGTCTGAGAAAACTGCGACTTGACTTGACTTATTAATAGTTGCCAAGGCACTGGAGGTAGGTAGAACACTAATTTGACATTTGGGAAGGTAGCATAATTTTGTATAATTCATCAACTCAATCCACCCCACCTCCACGTGATGCTAGCAAGTACATCAGGCTAGGAATTGTAGCCATCATTGCAATTGTAATTTTTGTGATGGGCAGCAACCAAGCTGTCATTTTGTACATGAATTTCCATGAGTTTGGTACGCTCTTTACAAAACCTCTGTATTTCTCACTTGTATCTGCACTTGTATTATCATCAATAGCACTGATTAGAGTAAATATCAAGAATCGATCTTCAATCTCTTGGTACTCTCTTAGTGTCGCCCTTACATTTCTTAAAAGGGGAAGTTATGTTGGAATAGAAAATATTCCTGGTTTTAAGGAATACAAACTTAGCATTCCAAACTTTGTAATCTGGCAGATAACAAAGGTCCTGCTCTTTGGAGCATTTTTTACAAATCTCATTTTTGGCTTTGCCTTGATTTATCTTCTACAAGGAAATGATCTGGGAATACAAAACATCTGGAATATCTTTTCTCTTCCCTTTAACACTCCGGCATTAGACCCTACTTATTCAGTAACCCAAGTAGTACCAATGATTCCTGCACTAACAGTACTGGTACCATCACTGTTAGCTGTTGTTGGCATGCGACTTGTGTTGTACGTTGGGCTTCATAATATTGTAAGAATAATTACAAGCTACATTCAAGATGCAGCAAAAGGCAAGCCAAAGTTTCTTGATTATATATCAACCGTTGAGGGAATAATTGGAATAGGGGTAATATGGGCTGCAATCAACATGTTCTTTACAGACCAGATAGACTATAACACAAAATACCAGATTGCCGGAACATTTGCCGCAGGCTTTGCACTTATTGCATTTTATTTCATTGACAAGTTCAAGTCCAAGGTAATTATTTATCCGTCAAAACGTGATATCTACATCCGCGTACTAACCTTGGTTATAATAGCAATAATCGCAGGCTCGATAATGGTTGTTAACAACAGCATAGCTGACGCAAGAAAGATAGAGTATCTTGGGCCATACAAGGCACAACAGATTGGAGTGAACAGGTATCTGGGTCAATTAGATCAAATATCTATCGTACCTCACACTGTAAGTATCTCACCTGTTCCTCCAGATCAGATAGCAAACTATGTTGTTGCCAATAATGACGTGTTAAGCAAGGTTAGGGTATGGGACTGGGATGCGGCATTTGCAAAATTAAAGCCGGAAATAGGGCTGATACCATATGTTGACTTTGAAGACAACGATATACTGAGATTCAATGATACGTTATACTGGACTGCATCAATGAAGCCAATCCTACCATCATCGGTTAGCGAAGCAGACGTGTGGTATAATCAACACTTTGTCTACACCCATGTAGACAATGGATTTCTCACACTTGATGCTCACAATGGAACCATAGTTGACAGCAGCCAATTTTTCAAGCAAAGGGTAATCTACTATGGAGAAGGAGGGCTGTTTACCGATACCTGGTCTGCATATCCTGTAGGAAGAACCGTAACGGCTGAACTAAACAATGCATCTTATGCGGGAACAGGAGGACTTGATGTCAGCCCGCCTGCAAGCCAGCTCTTTGAGCCAAATTTCTTCCTGTCATATCCAACGCAACCAATTCACATTATGCGATACAGAGACATTCATGACAGAATGCAACTACTGTACCCGTATTTCCAATATGACCTATTTGGAAAAGAGGTAAGCTCACTTCCTGTTGTTGACGGAAACAAAACCTACTGGCTCATGCCATTGATAGTAGGGTTTGACACAAAAAATGTACCGTGGTCTGTTAGCAATCCATATCTAAGACTAGTCGGTTATGCACTGATTGATACCTATAATGGAAATGTTACTCTGATAAAGACTGGAGATGATTTCTTTACAAACATGTTCTACAGTCAATACAAAGACAAATTCATAGATACACCGCAATGGCTCAACAAGCAACTTAGGTATCCCGAAGAGCTCTTTGATTGGAAAGTGGACATGTTCAACATTTACCACGTTACAGACACTTCGACATTCATCCAGGCAAACGACTTTTACGAAGTCCCAGACGGCGTTGCAACTTATTATGTAGAGGCAAAACCACAGGGATTTGACAAGCCGACCTATCTTGGCCTGCTCTCACTAGAACTTCAAGGGTCTGCAGGCAGAAACTTGGCAGGATTCATGACAGTTCAAAACGATGTACCGCACCTCGGAGAGATGCAATTTAATGAAGTTCCACTCAATTCGAGTACAAAACTTCTTGGACCGTCTTCGGTAAGTGAGGCACTTGACAAGGACTCAGACTTTAGGCAGCTTAGAACATTGCTTCAAAGCCCCAGATTA
Organism: Nitrosotalea sp.; assembly: GCA_049795075.1. Lineage (GTDB taxonomy): Archaea > Thermoproteota > Nitrososphaeria > Nitrososphaerales > Nitrosopumilaceae > Nitrosotalea. Next base: position 9,284 of record JBARDK010000044.1, read on the forward strand.
GGAGATAATATTTTGTACAGGGTGGGAGATCATGATGTCTACTTTATTCCTGTATATACTGCAGGCTCTGGCGGAGTTGTATCACAAATTGCAACAATTGCAGCTGTTGGTGCTGCATTTGATGGCGAGTACTTTGTAGGATTGGGAAATACTCCACAAGAGGCATTTGCTGCATATCTTGCAAAGCTTAGCGGTGTTACCTCATCCAATGTTACCGCCACACTAACACTTGATGAATCATCAAGAATATCTGCTATCAAGTCAATACTTGATGAAGACAAGATTACCGTAGTAACTCCAACCACAATACAGCTGCCGCTTACTTTTGACGAGGGCCAAACTTCATTTGAGCAACCAACTGATCTTGATAACACAAAAACACTGATCTCAGGCTTTGTCAAGAACTTTGTGCAACCTGGCGGCAATAGAGTAATCTTCTGGCAAGAGAACAACACGATAAACTTAGGCACTATCATAGTTGTCAATAACGTGCCAGAGCTGCACTATATCTCGATAGGTGTAGGATAGTTGTTGCTGGTTGTAGACAATGGCTCTGTCTACACAAATTCTATCACAGACTATCTCAAAGAAATAAAAATAAACTACAGGCATATCTTATTTAATAAGATAACAGAATCAGACATTGAGAACTCGCTTTCAATCATTCTATCTGGAAGAAGACAAAATGATTCCATGATGAATGCTATCAACTCTAAATTGATACGGTATTCTCTCGCAAAGAAAAAGCCTCTTCTTGGAATATGTTATGGTGCAGAAATTCTTGCAATCACACTGGGAGGTACCATAAAAAAGATGGCCGAGCCACGACATGGCATTCACGAAATCAATGTAACACAAGATAATCCTTTATGCAGCGGGAAGATCAAAGTATTTGAAAGCCACTCATACAAGGTTGCTACACTTGATTCGTCATTTAATGTGATAGCCAGCTCAGACGCTTGCCAATTTGAAATTTTCCAGTACGAGAATCAAAATATTTTTGGAACTCAATTTCATCCTGAGATGAGTGATGACGGAAAGAATCTGCTAAAAAGTTTTACATCTGTGAAATAGAGTTAATAACACACGTGCAAGGTCTCATCTCATGGAATCGAGTCACTCGCTTGATGTACCCATAGTCCAAGAGGAGAACATCTGCCTACCTCTTGTTATTAGCGCCGTGTCAAAATACTGGGGAATAGATCTTCCCTTGGCAGAAGCCAAAGAGATTGCAAAAAGGTATCCGGGAGTAAAGGGAACCATATTAATTGAGGGCGTTGAGCTAGCAGAAAGACACGGTCTTACAAGCATAATTTTGAATTCTTCGCTAAAAGAACTCAAGAGGTTCATTGACATGGGAATACCTCCCATTGTTATTTTACCTGGACTAAAAGACGTCGTACAACACGCATCTTTGGTTATTGGATATGATGAAACGGAAAAAACCATTTTTCACTACATTCCAGAGCCTGACAAGATTGGCGCAATTCCTGACGAAAAATTTGACAACCAGTGGGAAGAAGATGACAGGCTGATACTTTTGCTAGCTCCTCCTGACATCATACAAGAGGCAAAGATAGTACATGACAACAAGACAAAATCAAACAGGCTGTGCTTTGATGCAGAAAAGTTACGGTTACAGGGAAATACTGACGAAGCTGTCCAACTGTTAAAAAAGGCACTTGAGCTAAATCCATCAAACTCTACTGCTTCATGCCTGTATGCTGGAATACTAAATGACCTGAACTTGCAAGAAGCAGTTCAATACTATAAAAAAAGCATCGAGCTAAATGACATGTGTTATCTTGCGTATAGGGGACTTGGCAACTATTATCTAAAGACAAAAGACTACCAAAATGCAGAAATACATTACACAGCTGCAATCAAGATAAATCCATACAGATTTGTGCCAATCTACAAGAATCGAGGTATTGCAAGACTAGAGCAGAATAAAACAGTCGAGGCCAAAGAAGATCTCAAAAAATATCTGGAACAGATGCCAGATGCGCAAGACAATGTATCTATCGCGCAAGCGATAACAGAATTGAACTGAGGACCCGCAAAAGGATTTAACAGTCTTCTAACAACCAAAAAATGTAAATGGATTGCATATTCTGCAACATTGTATCTGGAAAGATTCCTGCAAAAAAGATACACGAGACTTCAAAATCAATTGCATTTCTTGATGCATTTCCATTGATCAAAGGCCACACACTTGTAATCCCCAAGACTCACTATACCAAGATACAAGAAATGACCGAATCAGACAACGCTGATCTGTTTGAGACTGTAAGAATATTGACAGGCAAGATTGAGCGTTTGGCGCCATCTTCACTGGTGGCAGTCCATAACGGCAAAGAAAGTGGCCAGGAAATACCACATGTTCATGTACATGTAATTCCAAGGAGACAAGAAGATGGTGTCGGTCCAGTGCACAGCATGTTTACAAAGAGACCCACGTTAAGTGATAGTGAGCTTGCTGAGATTGCAAATATTTTAAAAAAATAAACAAATTTTGTATTTGTTAAATGCGGAGTGCGGGATTTGAACCCGCGACCTTCAGCTTGGGAAGCTGACGTCCTGCCGGGCTGGACTAACTCCGCTTGGTGAGATTCTGGTATCTAACATTATATAGTTTGACCACGTAATAGATCCAATGGATGCAAAGTGCCCAGAATGTGACAAAGTTGCAATTCTTGATGACGATGTAATTAGTGTCAAGTGCCCTCACTGTGGTTTTGAAGCAAAATATGAAGACTACCTAAATCTCATGAAACAAAGAATTGGAGCAATGGTAGACAACTTTCAATTCGACAAACCTGGTGGGTTTTAGTTACCAGAACGAACCCTTGTCAGAACAATCAAGATGTGCACCACAATTTGTGCATATCATGTGACACGCTTGCATTGAGGTCATTATCCTTTCACATCGTGGACACTTGATCTGCTCTTTCAATAGACTAGAGCAGAATTGCAAATTTTAAAAGATTTATGTAAAGGTTAATTAATAGTGTAAAAACTTTTTTCACTACTTGGTTACATTCAAGCTAAACATCTCAGACAAGAAAGGAAAAACAATCTCAAAAGAGGTTAAAGAAAAGGATGCAAGTCCATTTCTAGGAACGCAGATAGGCTCTGAGATTGATGCGGCACTGGTAGGCGAAGCAGGTAAACTAAAGGTCACAGGAGGCAGTGACAAGTCAGGAGTTCCTTTGCGCCCTGATATCCATGGTGGAGCGCGCAAGTACATACTTTTGTCGCGGGGAGTTGGCCTGAGAAACGTAGAGATTGGCCAGCGAGTACGCAAACTAATACGGGGTAGTACAATAACCGAAGAGGTATATCAGATAAACTGTTTTCTTGACGGCGAGCTCAAGATAGAAGAGAAACCAAAAGAAGAGCAAGCCGAGAAAAAAGAAAACGCTGAAAAACCAAAAAAGGCATAAGATTAAGATAGGTAATGTTTTTAGCTTCTTTGTGCACTGGAGAGAAACTCTTCCTGATTGGTACATAAAAAAATATGGACATCAACCATGTGTCAATATTGGTACATCTGGTCACGTTGATCATGGAAAAACAACTCTGATACAGGCACTAACAGGTGTTTGGACTAGTGCTCACAGTGAGGAACTCAAACGAGGAATTACCATTAGAGTTGGATATGCAGATGCTGCATTCTATAAATGCAAAAGCTGTGAAGTTCCGCTAGGATATTCAGTCGCACCAAAATGTAATAACTGTGGCAAGGAAAGCGAACTGTCTCGCGTTGTAAGTTTTGTTGACAGTCCGGGCCACGAAAGCCTGATGGCAAACATGCTTTCTGGGTCTGCCCTGATAGATGGTGCCATGCTTGTAATTGCAGCAAATGAAAAAGTGCCTCAGCCACAGACAAAAGAACACTTGCTTGCCTTGCAAACACTTGGCATAAAACAAATAGTCTTGGTACAAAACAAGGTGGATCTCATATCATATGAAGACGCCATGGAAAATTATTCTGATATAGTAAAATTTGTTAAAGGAACCAATGCTGTAAAATCTCCAATCATTCCTATCTCGGCTCAATCTAAACTAAATATTGACGCACTAATCGGGGCAATAGAATCTACAATTCCAACTCCAGAGCGCAAAGAATCTGGAAGTACTATCATGCATGTGTTAAGATCATTTGATGTAAACAAGCCAGGCACAAAGATAAAAAACATGAAGGGAGGTGTGATAGGGGGAAGTCTTACCCAGGGCATCTTTAATGTGGGAGATGAGATTGAGATAAAGCCCGGCATGCAAAATGAAAAGTCAGGAAAATATGAACCCATTATAACTCAGATATCTTCTCTTGGAACAGGAGCAGGAATTGTTGAACAAGTAAAACCTGGAGGCCTTGTTGCAATAGGGACAAAACTTGATCCATCAATGACAAGAAGCGACTCGTTGATAGGCTCCATCATAGGAAAACCCGGGACTCTACCTGAAAATTCCTACAATGCCAAGATTGAAGTCAGCCTTTTTGATACCGCGGTCGGTTCTGGCGACGAGATTAAAGTATCATCTGTCCAAACCGGAGAATCTCTTAGGTTAAGCATAGGAACAGCTCCTTTACTATCCAAAGTAACCAGTGCCAGGGGTAAGACAGTAGAGATACAGTTCAAGAGGCCTGTGTGTCTGTTTGAGAGCAGTAAGGTTGCGATAAGCAGAAGAATAGGGGAAAGATGGAGATTGATAGGTGCAGGTGTATCAGTTGGTTAAAGTAATTTGCGATACTAGTTTTCTAATGGCTCTTGCCTCAAAAAAGATAAAAAATATCTCAAGCTTGGAC
>JBARDK010000045.1:0-5703 GCA_049795075.1 Nitrosotalea sp.
TTGGATGCGTTTGTAGCTCCACCAGTTAGTGAAGCTGCCATGGCAACATTGACCGATATGGTTATAGTTACGATTCCTATTGCCGCAATCAAAATAAGACGCAATAACTTGGTTTTCATTTGTACTAGACTGATTTACACTGTCACAGTTAGGTTTTTTTAATTTGGAATTGGGATTGCATGAAAATTTATTTGTATTTGCAACCCGAGTGAATTTGTTTTTTTTTTTGGATACAGGATAGATATCAAATCACTAAATCTTGATTGTCTACAATTAGATTTTCTCCACCTCTGAAATATTAGTTTTGCTCAACAAAGTTTCTGTGATTGGTTTTCAGGATTTAGTTTGAAGCTTAATTTGCATGAATCCAGACTCTTACATGTCTGAACCCACAGAGGGTTCCAAGCTATTGAAACCTAAGAAGGAAATCACTCTTGAGCATACCGTCTAGAACTAAAATATACTCATCCGAGTCCTTTTTTCCCAATATCAGTTCTGCAATATTTGCTGGGCCAACTAATCTTCTCTATTCTGTCATAAGCATGCAATATTGCATCTTGCAGCATGTCGCCAGCTGCCGTAACACCTAGCACACGTCCTCCATTTGTCAAGACCTTGCCACCAACACGCTTTGTTCCGGCATGGAACACGTAGGAATTTTTGTCTTGCACATCAAGACCCAAAATCTCCTCATCTTTTGGATAAGATTCAGGATATCCCTTGGACGCCAGGACAACGCACACCGCACTCTGGCGCTTCCACAATATCGGTGGAAGATGGGACAGGGTTCCATCAATGCTTGCTTGGATGTAATCAAGCAGGTCAGAGTCCATCCTCATCATTATAGGTTGGCACTCTGGGTCTCCCATCCTTGCATTAAACTCTAAAACAAAAGGCTTGCCATCTTTTACCATTATTCCAGCATACAAAAATCCGCAAAACAGCGTCCCTTCTTTTTTCATGGATAATACCGTCTTTTCAATTACATTTTTCTGAATATCTTTTGCCAAAACATCATCAATAACACTAGTTGGAGAGTATGCACCCATGCCGCCAGTATTTGGTCCCATGTCACCATCGTAGATCCTCTTGTGGTCTTGACTTGTTGCCATTGGATATGCGGTATCACCATCAGAAATTGCGATATATGACGCCTCGACACCATCAATTCGCTCTTCTAAAATAATCCTAGAACCCGATGCGCCAAAGCTCTTCTCAACTAGAATTTTGTCTATTGCAGAGATTGCCTCTGATTTATCATTGCATACAATCACGCCTTTTCCAGCTGCCAGTCCATCTGCCTTTACTACAAGCGCATAATCAACTGACTTTACATACTCTTTTGCCTTTACCGCATCATCAAATACCTCAAAGCGCGCAGTTGGAATGCCATTTCTTTTCATGAAGTTTTTTGCCCAGACCTTGCTTGACTCTAACTTGGCAGCATCTTGTGTTGGACCAAATATTGCAAGACCTTTTTTTGCAAACGCATCCACAATCCCAGCAGCAAGTGGCACCTCAGGCCCTACTACCGTAAGACAGTTCTTCTCAGATGCAAATTGTGCAAGTTTTTCAATCTCGTGCACCTCAATATCCACGTTATTTCCAGTTCCACCATTTCCAGGTGCATGATATACAGTTCCAACTTTTGGACTCTGTGCTAGTTTCCACCCAAGCGCATGCTCGCGTCCGCCAGAGCCCACAACCAGAATGTTGATCAACGATTTTTCTTTATCCGACTCGTATAAAAGCTAACAACCAGTTTTGGCAAAAATTCTGCAACTTCGAAATATTGATTAACGATTGCAAAGCTCATCTTACCATGAGCACAATAGACTCGCAAAAATCAGTCTATCTTTTCACCCACGGCAGACGTGACTTGGAGCAAAAGGCAATTGATGCGTTACTATCAAAAGGATTTACAAAAGACAAGATTGTATCTGCAAAGCCTGATGCAGTAGGCGCCATAGGCGATTACATGGCAATGCTTTGGATGCCCCCAAACCCTGACCACATCAAGATTCAAAAGATAACAAAGGTCGAACCAGTAAAGCCAGAAGGCATGACTGGCCTGTGGAAGGGTGTTGCAAAAGAAGACTTGTTCACAATAAGTCTCTGACAAGCGCAGAAATAAAACTCTCAAACTCTGAATCAGAAAATTTTACAGTCTCTATTTTTTTCTGCTCCTGTGCAATTCTTACTGCCTTGAGATGATAGCACTCGCCACCTGTACTCAATGCGTTGTAATAATAATCAGCGCATGAGCAAAACCCCAAGTCAGGGTCAAGCCAGTGCTCGTTTTCCTTTCCAACTACAGTCCAGATCTCTCTCCCACTTGGTTCAAAGTGGTGCAGTTTTACTCCCCTGCCAGACACTATAGAGTCAGCATCGCCTCGTCCTTTCACAAGAATTTAATTCAAAACTAATTGTATTATCTTTGATGGTCCTGACAAGATTAGTCCAGTCACAGCCTGCCCTGATTTTGGAAGACAAGAAGAGATATCTTGTTGTGACCGACCTGCATATAGGATTTGAGAGCAAGCTTGTTGCAAATGACATTCATGTTACCCCAAAGGAAATTATCGCAGAAACTGTACAAACCTTGGAAAAAATCATCGAATCAGAGAAACCAGATTCGCTGATATTGTTAGGCGATATAAAATCAAGTGTAGAGTCCATATCAAAAATAGAGTGGAGCATGGTGCCACTCTTCTTTGAGATTGGAAAAAAGATTGAGACCATTGTTATTCCAGGTAACCATGATGGCAACATACAGAAACTTGTGCCAGACTGGGTAACAGTATCCAGCTCATCAGGCCTTGTAATCGGAGATACGTTGTTGACCCATGGACACGTGATGCCGTCTGAGAACTTGTCCCACATAAACAAGATTGTAATGGGCCATGTTCATCCAGTATATTTTCATGAAGGATCAGTCCTTGATGGCCAGCGAGTGTGGGTCTCAATCAAGGCAGAAAAGAGCCAAATTTTTCCTTCAACAACAGGCGAGATAGAGATTATCATTATACCATCCTTTAACAAGTATTTTTATGCAACATTCAAAAGATCTTACAAAAAATCAATTTCACCATTAATTAATGCCATCAAGACGCCAAGGTCTGCAAAGATAGTAACACTTGACGGCTCTATAATCGGCAATGAGTCAACAATATCAAGTGTTCTTTAGAACAAGACTCTAACTTGGAAAAGATGTTTACCTAAACTGATTTTTCAAACCACGTGTAGACAAACTTGATTTTTAGGATCAGCGCAAGTTTCCGTATTTGTCAAATTCTTGTTGCACTGTGCTGTTTGCGTTGCCATACTGTACATTGAGATTGTTGTTAACAGTCGTAATCTCACTTCTAGAGGTACTAGCATTTTGGATGAATGCATTTCTTGCCTGCTCAGCACTCCCTCCATTTTGCTGAACTTGATTCATGGCAGCAAGACCTTCATTTGTTTTCTGCTCGGTATAGTTGAACTGGCCCCAGAAAATGGCTTGAACTGTTTGATTTAGCTGAGACACAAATGTAGCGTATGCATTTTGCGGTGTAAATGGACTGAATTGCGCAAGCCAGTCTGCAGTGGCATTTGCATCTGAAGTCACGTTAGGGGTAATCAGAGTTGCATTTGGAATAACTGGAACAACATTTGGAGCCTGTGGAACCATATTGGAGGTACTAATACTTGGTGAGTTTACTATTGGGTCACTTGACTGATATGAAAAAATTCCAATAAATACAGGAATTGTACTAGATTCAAGAGAATTTTCTCCTTGTTTTGCCGCAACCCCCAAGCCTTCAGCAGATGCAATATGAACAAGCAAGGCGCATGATACAAGTATTGTCAAAAACAGTAGTGCCTTCATTTTGTCTCGTTTTGATTTGGAATTATAAAAAATGATATCAATTGTTTTTATCAATTGATGTACAAGATTTAGAGTTAAAGCAAAAAGCACGAATATGAAAAATAGACTTGAAATTTGGGAAAATCAGACTAGATTAAGGGAAATACAATAAATTTTTATAATTTTATTTTATAATTCCTGGAGATTTTTCAAACACTTGTTTGAATGCACGTGGTTTGCCGTCCTTGAAGACATCTTTTGCACAATATTGCATAGAAAACGCAGCCATTTGCTCCAAAATTGGTTTTAGTGCTCGACCCTTGTCAGTCATGGAATACTCTATTCTTACAGGAGTACCAGGATAGATCTTTCTCTCAATCAGCCCGTTGCTTCCCATCTCTCGAAGTCTTGCTGACAGCGTCTTTGGGTTTATGCCATCAATTGTATCAAGAAACTCATTGAACCGGGTTTGATTCAGCCTAGTCATGTTTCGTAAAATGTGTATGGTAAACTTTTTGCCAATTATTGCAAAGGTGTTATCAATTGGACATGCTTTCATGACATCAGCCAGTATACTACACTCTTCTTCTTTCAACTTACCATAACCTCAGTTAATTTATCAATAGTTACTTCCTGATTTAAATACTTACTTTTTTATATCTAGTATAGAAAATTTAGGTGAAATAGTTGACCAAGACACTTGTTGTAAAATATCTTCCTCGGGGGGAGCGCTCTAACACAAAAAAGATTTTAGCTGAGTTCAATTCTAGAATAAAAAACTCTACAATTGAAGAGCTGGATCTTGCCAAAGACGTTCCTGATCTATTCCTGGCTGACAACCTCATGGCCTACATCCAGCGCGATTACCTGGGACAGAGCATATCGTCAGAACAAAAGAGTCTCTTATCAAAGATGGATAAAATGATAGAGCAGGTAAAATCATCTGATATTGTAGTTCTTGCATATCCAATGTTCAACTTTTCCATGCCGGCAGCAGTCAAGGCTTGGTTTGATTCTATAATGCTAAAAGGCCACACATGGGATGCGAAGGATGGAAAGTATGCAGGATTAATGAAAGGCAAAAAAGCTCTGACAATAGTTTCTAGCGGTGGCGCTTACAGCACCGAACCCATGAAAGCATGGGAGCATGCAGTGTCCCTTTCCAACGCAGAGTTTCAATTCATGGGGTTCAGCGAGGTAAAAGGAATACTTGCAGAGGGAATGAATGGAGCAGAAGACACCAAGTCAAACAATCTAGCAAAGGCATTTGAGAATATACAGGCAATAGCACACGCGTGGTATCAATAGCAACTGAACATATCTTCATTTTATATACAATCTCCTACTGTGTTTAAATACTTTCATTACTATATTAGATATACAAATGGTAGTTAATAATAAATCCGGACAGAAATGTATAGTTCAAAAAAGCACCAAGGATGCATGCATCCAGGGTAGAAAATCCCACGGGCCTCTGATAACTGATAATGTACGCGGTGAGATCTTGTGCTCAAGTTGCGGTGCCGTACTAGTAGACAAGGTTGAAGATACAACGCCTGAACAAAAATCGTTTACACTTGAAGATTATAACAACAACACAAGAACCGGAATGGCTTCAACGCTTTCCATTCATGACAAGGGATTGTCAACAATGATTGGAAACGCAAACAAGGACGCGGCGGGAAATTCCATCTCAGGATACATGAAGTACACATTCAACAGGTTGAGAACATGGGATAGTAGAAGCAAGTCAAGCTCAGCTGAGAGAAACTTGCGTACGGCGTTTGCAGTCATGTCATCAATACAGTCAAAGCTTGAAATTTCTGATGCAGTAGTTGAGCGAGCCGCTTATC
>JBARDK010000046.1:0-2237 GCA_049795075.1 Nitrosotalea sp.
AAATCAGAATTTTCCCTTACCTGATCAAGTGTTTCCTCTGATACTTCGTCAAAGACAGGACTTACAATGAAACCGTCTGCGTCAGAATTACTAAATTCTATTTGATCACATTTTGCCTTGAGATGTAACTCCCGTTCTGCACCAAAAATATTTAATGAAAAACGAGTAGTGGGGTTATTTGAAAATACATTCTGAGGAAGGAATAGCCCCTTGGCCTCAAGGTCGCTCCTGAATTTAAAATCAGGCCCGACTCTAGTTTGCAGTTCCACATCAAATTTCATATTTTTGGCAGTAATTCCACAATAGGCAGCAGGTCCTCCAGGTGTTTCTACTACTTGCCCATTTCTTGATATCTCATCTATAGTGCAATGTGACAATATTGCAAGTTTCATTGATTGCTTTCTGATATCTTTCCATTTAGTTCTTTTTCTGAATTTGTCTTTTAAGACAGGAAAGGCAGATTAACTAGTGTTTTTCCATGATGAACTCCATTTAGAACTTGGACATGCTCGACACAAGTCTCATACATTTCCAATGTTGTAGATATCTCAAACTTTGTGATAAATAATCAAAATAGTTGTTATAAAATTGTCTGGTCAAATGCGTTTATTTAGAGGCACATTACAGATACCACATATGCCATTAAAGCGCGCAAGTAGAGGCAGAAAGAAAGGAGGAAAAGGATCATCTGATCGTGTCCAGTGTTCTAACTGTGGCGCGACCGTACCTCGCGACAAGGCAAAGAAAGTAACATCAAGATTGAATCTTGTAGAACACAGTTTAGCTAAAGAGCTTAGAGCGCAAGGAGCTTACATAGCCTCACCTACTGTATTGAAGCATTATTGCATCTCATGCGCAATTCACTTTGGCATACTGAAGATTAGATCAGCGGATTCCAGACGTCAAACAGGCAGACTGCGCTAGTCGTTTATCTTTTTAGCTGTAGCAATCATTCTTTGAACAAATGTGATTCCTGCGATAATGATTACTATAATGACAGCATAATTGAGAAAAACTGCACCTGCCATTCCAACTATTGCTATTACAAGTAATCGTTCTGCTCGTTCACCTATTCCGATTCCCTGCATCTGAACCCCTAGTGATTCTGCTCTTGCTCTAGTATAACTTACAAGCAATGACAGGGTTATTGCCAAAAGAACCAAATATCCTTCAGAATAATTTCCAACTAGTATGCCAAGAAATATTGCAACTTCAGCAATCTTGTCAAAAACCGAATCTAGAAAGGCGCCTTTTTTAGATGTCTTTCCTGTGATCCGTGCTACTTGACCGTCTACTATATCAAAAAATCCAGAAATTAAAAGGAGAGCACCACCGATTACAAATGAATACGGGAAATGAATTCCATAAACTATCGCGGACGCAAATGCAAATACAAGACCTATTGCAGTCCAGAAATTTGCAGAAAGACCAGTAGAAGCAAAGGCTTTTCCTATGTTTTGTAGAATTGGTTTTAGGCTCTCTCTGAAATTGTTAAGCATCTTGACTCTCAATCGTTCTTTAGGATTAAAGCGTTTACGCCTTCACAGACGGACCAAAAATACTCAAATAATATAGGGTAGAATAACTTGCATGGGCATCATAGCCAAAGGTGCAAAGTGCAATGTCATTGGTTGTGATAAAGACGGAATGCGTTCTTTAACCACTTCTAAGGTTGAAGGCACGGGCTTGAGTATTTCTGACGTTGGAAAGAAAACAGCACTATGCAAAGAACATTACAAAGAATGGAAAAAGGCAACCAAAGACGAACGAGATGTAGAAAGGGCTAGATACGATAGATTTTAGCCACCTTCTTTTATTCTCAGACCAAATTATTTGAACAAGTTTTGTGTAAATTATAATCACGCACCGTCTGGAATATTCCAATATGCTTTAAGGGCTAATGCCAAAAACGAGGCCTTTATAATGCCCTGATTTGTCAAACAAACCGATGAAGTCAAAACCAATGGGCGCTCTATTGGGTGTTTTGGCGCTAGTTGCCATTATTGCAATAGCTCCACAAGCTTTTGCGGCCACTGCCCAAGTAACAATCAGCAAGGGGGCAAGCTCAACTAATGGTACTTGTTCAGCAACAAGCTGTTTTGATCCAAATGTCGTAAACGTCAACGTAGGCGATACAGTCATGTGGACAAATACAGACACTGTTGGACATACAGCAACATATGATGATGGGAACCTGTCAGATAGTAAAGTCGGTTCTGTCTGGGACAGCAGTTTGA
>JBARDK010000047.1:0-8500 GCA_049795075.1 Nitrosotalea sp.
GTCGTCGGGTATTGGCATATGGTTTTTTGTCACAGGATATGTTATTTAAACCTAGACAAAGTTAGTTTAAACTAAGGTAGATTGGCGATCTCTTTTTCGTGAATTTCTTGATTTGCCTGATCAACTTTGATTGCTTTTGTAGGACAGACTTCTACGCATGCCATACACCAAATGCAATTAGCTTCCTGTACAGGGCTTGCCTTATCAGTAAAGTCCTTTCTGTCGTTTCTGCCTGTTTCTCCCGGATTTTTGTGCCACTCAAATACTTTTACTGGACAACTCAATAGACATATTCCGTCAGCAACACAAGAATCCCAATCTACTGCGACATATGTTCCATGTACTCCCATCGGTTTGATTTCTTCACCTGCTGCCTTGTAATCAGCTATGACTTTTGGATCTGATGCTGCCTCTGCAAGACGCCCAGGTCCCCAAACTAGATAATAACTCTCACTTGATGGATCCTTGAATTTTTCTTCGACTTTATGGCTCTTAGGAAAATTTGGATCTATTGGCACGAGATTGCAGAAATATTGCTACTTATTTAAAGTGTATACAAGAATCTGGTAAACAATCTGACTTGACCGCCGACTCGGCAGATGGTGAGTTTATGTTCCTATAATTTGATAGTCATACAAGATAAATTCATATCTTTCAGAAATTGGTTGTAAGCAATGGGAATTTTCAAGTATGATGTATATCGCAGCCCTAATGTAGGCATTTATGCAAAATGTAATGATAATTTTGTCTTTATTCCAAATGGTTATGCTACAACAAAAGTTAAAAATTTGTGTGAGTTCCTCAAAACCGATCATGTCTTCACATCAGTAGCTAACACTAGGCTTCTTGGAGTCCTAATGGTGATGAACAACAATGGAATATTGTTACCACGAAATTCTCTTGAGGAAGAGGTAGTTCATCTAAAAAAATCAACGGGTCTTAATGTAGACATCCTTGATACAAAGTACACAGCTATAGGCAATCTGATATGTGTAAATGACAAAGGTGGAATAATGTCACCTCTAATTCCATCTGAATACGTAAAAAAAGTTGAAGATGTTCTAGGAATAGAGGTGATAAGAAAGAAAGTTGCTGGATACTATCAAAGTGGAGCCATGGCAAAGGCCAATTCCCATGGTGGAATCATACATCCTGAAACTGAAGAAGAAGATGTCAAAGCCATATCCCAAGTTCTAGGGGTAGAGATGGAACCTGCCACCATCAATGGTGGATCTCCTTTTGTCTCCTCAGGAATACTGGCAAATAACAGATCTATGGTAGTTGGTTCACTTACAAACGGCCCTGAGCTAGTGATGCTTACAAAGGCATTCAAAGTTGAAGACTAGATCGTGGATCATTTAGAAGAGAATCGAGTTTAACCTGTTTCTCAGAACCATCCTTCATGTTACGAACTAGAACCGATTTTTCACTATACTCCTTTGGAGCTATTATTATCACGTACTTGGAATTTGATGCCATATCCATTTGTTTCCTAAGTGGCCTGCCTGCCAAATCCACCTCAGATGGTATACCCTTGAGCCTGAGGGCAGATGCAATGTTAATGGCAATTTTCTTCATTTCATCATTGACAGATGCTATCCATACATGTTCTTCATTATTTGACAAATTTGTGATTCCTTGCTTCTCCAAGGAATTTACTATGCGCTCCACACCACCTGCAGCACCAGTTGCACCCATATCGTCTCGCCCAAATGCTTTTGTCAATGTATCATAACGACCGCCACCAACAAGTGCTCCCAAGTCTGAGCTTCTGTCAAATACCTCAAAAACAATTCCAGAGTAATAATCAAGGCCTCGCACAATACCAAAGTTTACTCTGACATTTTCTACTCCTCTATTTTTTAATGATTCAAACAATTGCAGTATCTTGTCCCAGTTTTTGAGCTGGCCCGTATCAATCATTTTCTCAATTTCTTGTGGAGTTCCCTTAATTTGAGAAAATTCCAAAACTAGTTCCAAGTCTAGAACAGAATATCCCTTTTCTTGATATTCCTTAATTATTTCCTGTTTTCTCTTCTTTTGTATCTTATCTACAGCCCTTAGAATGTCGCCTATTACATCAGACGAATCAGTCTTGAAAATGTTTTTTACATATGATTCAACTAGTCCTCGGTCACAGATATCAATTACAATATTTTCAAGTTTCAGGTTTGAGAAAAACTTGGAGGTAAAATCTATTATTTCCGCGTCAGACTCTGTATTTGGCTCTCCGTATATTTCCACATCCCACTGATGAAAGAATCTGTATCTTCCTTTTTGTGGCTCATCATATCTCCACACCCCACCAAAAGTACAGAACTTTGCAGGAAGTCTCATTGATTTTTGAGATACTGCATATCTAGTAAGACCTATAGTAAAGTCAAAGCGTAGAGCAACTTCTCTGTCACCCTTGTCTGTAAAATAATAAATTTCATTTCTTATAGAAGGTCCGCTCTTTGTTTCTATCACTGAAACAAGTTCTATGGGAGAGGGCTCCATGAATTGAAATCCAAATAGATTTGATGTTTCTATGAATTTTTGTCGTACGTATTCTATTGTGGCAGATTCCTTGGGTTCTATGTCTCTCATCCCGCGTGGTAAGTCCAAATTCAAGACTCATTCTTGTTCCAATGCATTTAGACTTTCTGATTTTACGAAATTGCAATTGTGATAAATTAATAACGCAAGTGAAACCTACCAAAGGTCTACCATATGACATATCGCCATTTAGAACACATGACAGATGCATTCATTGAAGTAACTGGGCAAACCCTTGAGGAAGCCTTTGAAACAGCTGGAATGGCGGTAGTTGACACAATTTTTGATATCAAATCCGTTCAAAAAAAAACGGAAAAAAAAATTGAGATAAAGGCAAGAGATCTAAACAACTTGCTGTATAGCTGGCTTGAGGAAATAATCATACTTACAATAACAGATGAATTTGTTGGAGCCAGCTTTAAAGTTTGCATAACCAAATCACAAGAATATGTTCTAAATGCAACAATAGGTGGGGAAGAGATTGATTTTCAAAAACACCACTTTAAATTAGAAATCAAATCTCCTACCTTTCATCTCATGGAAATAAAACAGGAAAAACCAATTGTGATGAGATTTCTTCTTGATCTCTAGGCCAAATTATTAAATACCGTTCAAATTTATTTTATCCAGTTGGTAGACGAAGAAATTGAGAAGATCATGAAAAAGAAATTAGCCGAGATGACTTCTCACAAGGAACAGGAAATTTTAGAACTAAACGATGCAAGTTTTGACAATGGAATAGCTGGTGACGTTCCAGTGATAGTTGATTTTTGGGCCACATGGTGTGGACCCTGTCAGTTTATGTTGCCCATATTTACCAGAATGGCAAAAAAATACAAGAGTGTAAAATTTGTTCGCGTAAATGTGGATGAGGCACAAGGGATTTCTCAGAGATACCAAGTGTATGCAATACCCACATTCTTGGTCTTCAAGGGAGGCAAACTTGTCGATAAAGCAGTAGGGGCAGTAGGTGAGCCTGGTCTCCACATGCTTGCCCAGAAATATTCTCAGTAGCCGTAAACGGAATTTAATTTTCTCTGAAGCTCTATTATTTTCTTCAAGGTCTGAAATTCCTCTGGATTCAACTTGTGCGAAAATTGCTTGAGTAAAAGCTTGGCTTCTCTAGATGGAGGCAAGGAATAGAAGACATCTTCTTCTGAAACCTGTCTTCCAACAGTGACATTTTGAATTGATATGGCTACTTCTTGGCCTCTCTTAGCAGAAGATATGCTCTTTCCATTATCTTGAAGCTGGTGAACAAGACCAATTTTTTTTCCATCTGCATTCATTATAGCAATTTTTTGTTTGAGGGTGCCAACATCTACTCTAACTCCAAAAACAGCGGGATTGCTTTTTCTAAATATGTATCCCTTCAGAAATGTCAGTTTGCAAATAGGAGTTAGTTCCTGAAATATGGCGTTTTCTTCATTGGCCGTATCCTCTTGAACCCAGTTGGTATAATTATCAATCAAGCTGTATATGACTTGATCATGGAAAATTCTGATGTGGTTTGCCTCCGCTTCTTCTTGGGCATCCTGTAAAATTTTTACGTTAAATGCAAGCACTATTCCAAGATGTCTGTCATTTTCCTTTATTGCGAGAGCCTCGACAACATCACGCCTAGTTACTGGACCTATGTCAGCCATTGATACTGGAACACTTTGTCGTTTTAACATGTCAGTGATGGCTTCAAGAGATCCAATAGTATCACATTTTAGAATCACGCCCTTTTTGTCAGTCTTTACAAAGACTGACTTCATTTCAGACTCGATTAATTTTTTAAATTCTTCAATCTTTGATTCGTCGCTAGAGGCATAAACAGGGCTTCCAGGTAAGACACCTTCCAAGTCCGGGGATGCAATCTTTATTCCAGCAGCAGCAAAGACTTCGTTTACTGGCCTAAATTTGTCTCTTGGATCGCGCATTTCATCCAATGGTTTTGGCAAGAGTATTGCCTTGGGTTTTGTAATTACTACAGAATCTCTTTTGGCAAGAACTATAGAGTCACTTTTTTTAAGATTACCATCAATCAAAATAATGTTGGCAGTTACTCCAAGGCCAATCTCTTCTTTTACTTCAAGAACTATGCCTCTTGTGGGTTTCTCTGTCTGGTCAAGTTTCTTTTGTAGGTATTGTTGGGTAAGACCTACAAGGACTGCTAGCAGTTCTGGAATTCCTTCTCCTGACCTAGCGCTAACTGGAACAATTGAAATTTCTTTTGTAAAATCCTTGACTCTGTAAAATGCTTCAGAACTGAAGCCGAGTATAGATAGTGTTCCCACAACATTGTACAGAAGCTCATCGAGCGAAGTTTGCACGAAAGGATCTTGTTCTTTTATGGATTGAGTGATAAACTGTGTTGTTGGTTTCTTTTTCCAGCCTGAAACCATATCTACCTTGTTTAGGGCAATTACAAATGGAACCTTTCTACTCTGTAAGATTTTCAAGCTTTCATTTGTTTGTGGTTGAAAACCTCGATTTACGTCTACTACCAGAATAGCAATGTCTGCTGCAGAGCCTCCACGTGCTCTTAGGTTTGTGAAAATTTCATGCCCTGGTGTATCAATTACTAACAATCCAGGAATTTCTTGGTTATCACCTGCCATTTTTGCAAACAGTGGCCCGCATACTTTCTTGAGTGTGTCAGTAGGAAGAAAACTAGCTCCTATGTGTTGCGTAATTCCGCCTGCTTCACGGACCTGAACTCCCGTACCTCTTATCTTGTCTAATAACGAGGTCTTACCAGAGTCTACGTGACCTAAAACTACCACTATTGGCTGTCGTATTTGCAACCCCTTTCACTTGAATATTACAGCTACCTCTTTTTCAAAACTTTCCTTAGAATCGGAGGCGTGAATTATGTTATCTGATATTCCAAGTCCAAAGTCGCCCCTAATTGTTCCCGGAGCTGCCTCAAAGGATTTGGTAGCGCCTATCATGAGTCTTGTTGTGACTATAGCATTGTTTCCTTCAATCACTGCTGCAACAACTCTTCCTGATATAATAAAAGAGACAAGCTCGCCAAAAAAGGGCTTTGATTGATGGACTGAATAAAATTCCTCAGCCAGTTGTTTTGTAAAAGTAAACATCTTTAGTTTTACAATGTTGAAGCCTTTCTTTTCAAATCTTGAAATAATTTTTCCTGTAATTTTTCTTTCTACACCGTCAGGTTTTACTATAAACAATGTCTGTTCAGTCATTTTACTTTTTGACCTTTATTCCGCCTTTGACGTATTTGTTTGTCCACTTGAGTTTTCTAGGATCACGCTTGAGAACAAGCATATTCTTTTTGCATTTAGAAGAACAGAACCAAAATACTGTGCCGTCATTTTTTACAAGCATGGTGCCAGATCCCTTTGCTACTGGTCTGTTGCAAAAACTACATGGTTTAACTAGAACGCTCAATTTCTAATCACTTTATCTTCCTTGCTTCGCGCTCTGTTTCACGCAACATGAGTATATCTGACATTCTAACAGAACCCTTTACATTTCTTGTCAGAACTCTTCCTTTATCTTTTCCATCCAAAATTTTTACTCTAACCTGTATAACCTCTCCTGCAATGCCTGTTCGGCCAACAATTTGTATTACTTCAGCGGGAATAGGTATTTCGCTGCTCATTTGCTAGCTTGACCACCTTTTATCTGCGCCAGCGATGCCACAATTTGGTCAACTATATGTTGAGCATCTCCTGAATCTATTATCGCAGCTGCTGCAGAGGTGACATCAATTCCTAATGCCTTGCCCAATTCTTGTCTGCTTGGCACAAAGCTATACGGTAGGTTATGTTCCTCACAGAGTATTGGCAGATGTGCTACTACCTCTGGTGGGTCGACATCCTCAGCTATAACTACGAGTTTACTTA
This sequence comes from Nitrosotalea sp., assembly GCA_049795075.1. Taxonomy (GTDB): domain Archaea; phylum Thermoproteota; class Nitrososphaeria; order Nitrososphaerales; family Nitrosopumilaceae; genus Nitrosotalea. The sequence continues at coordinate 6,402 of JBARDK010000047.1, forward strand.
TTCCTCTCTCGATTGCTTTTGTGACTTCGTTTGTACCTTTCTTTACTTTACCGCTCTGATGAGCAACCCTCACTGCTTCGTAGATAGGGCTAACTAGGTCAGCGGGGACTTGAAACTTTACGTAATAAGCCTTAGTCATAGGTATCACCCATTGGGATCATTTCCATTCCTTGAGTGCTTTTAATTGGTTTTAAAAGTGTTATCTGCCAGCTGCTCGCTTTATTTTTGACATGTATTTATCAAAAATTTCATCCAAATTATCTTCGGTGTCAGATTCAGCCTATATTCTTGCTATTGGTTCAGTCCCGCTCAGCCTGACCATAACCCAGCTTGATTTGTCAAGAAAAATCTTGATTCCGTCAGTAAGATCTTTTTTGTATGGTTCATTTTTCAGGCCTTGAAGTATTTTTTTAAAACTATCTTTGGAACATTCTATCTTTCCCTTTGTAGTAAACGATTGAGGTAAGCTATCCATCTCCTCTGACAAGGCCTTGTTAGTTTTTGACAACAGATCAAGTGCTAGAACCATGGTCATTGAACCATCTCTGACTTGATTATATTTCCCATACATGAACCCGCCATTTTCCTCAAATCCTACTAGTGCCTTTTCTTGAACCATTTTACGCGAGACTTCAACACTTCCTACTCTTGTCCTCAACACTTGGGACTTGGTCTGCTCTGCGATTTCCTCAATTGCTGAAGTAGAGTTGAGTGTTGTCACAACCTTTGAGCGTGGATATTTATTCAAAATGAATCGTGAGATGAGAAGTGCTGACCTATCACCTGTGAGAATCTTGCCCTTGTCATCACAAAAGATGCTCCTATCACCATCTCCGTCAAATGCTATACCAAAGTCGGCCTTGGATTTTACTACGGCTTGTGATAATTTGTTCAAGTTTTGTGGAGTTGGCTCTGAGCCTCGCCCCGAAAATGTGCCATCTATGGTATCATTTATGGTAACTACTTCACATCCAAGCTCCTTGCAAAGAAGAGGAGCTGCTACTGCCTGTGCACCATTCCCCAAGTCAAGTGCAACCTTGAATCTACTAGATCTTATTTTCTTGACATTTACCTGAGACTTGATTCCATCAAGATATGTTCGAATAGATCTGGGTTCGTTTCCAATTGGACAGGGTTTGTTTGAAGTGTTCCATCTTTTTTTAAAATAAATATCCTCTACTTTGAGCTCATCTTCTCTTGAGATCTCAACACCATCTCTTGCAGTGGGTTTTAACCCGTTATACTCTGGAGGGTTGTGCGAAGCAGTTATCATTATTCCTCCACTGTAGCCTAGTTTTTTGGTGGCAAACTGTAGACATGGGGTAGGCACCAGACCACATAAAGAAGAATCAAGCCCTACCGCACCAAGAGATGCGCATACTACTTTGGACATTATTACACTTGACTCTCTGCCATCATATCCAACAAGTATTGGACCTTTTCTGAAGAAAGCTCCAAGCGATGATACAATATCGGAAACAAAATCTAGGGTCAGATTCTCTCCAAAGACCCCTCTAATCCCATTAGTGCCAAATAATCTTGCCATTGATACCATCAACAATAGATAAATTTGTCTTAAAAGTCATGGTGCATGCGGGAGTCGCCCAGCCTGGTCAAAGGCGCAGGGCTTAGGACCCTGTCTTTTAGGAGTTCGTGGGTTCAAATCCCACCTCCCGCATTTTTAATGAATTATGCAAAGTTGCATTTCTTTATGACCGTGAAAATGGGTGCTACAAAAGTCATTTGAGCATTCGTAACAATGCCAGTCACCAATAGTAAAACAAACCCTACAGGTCTTCACGGGATTATTATGATCATAACTATTTACTCTACCTCGGCTTTTGCTAGAATTTTTTGATCTATCCATTATTTTTCCTCAGAGTATAAAATTGAAAAATCTTCTTCCATTCAATCACTCATTACAGAATTGAGATATCTAGTTCTACTAGCATTTGATGATACGCTATATTTCAAAAGGCTATTTAAGCATTAATAAAGCGCGAAATATGTACTAATTAAAATGGGAAAAATAGTTGTAGAGATTACAATAGTTGGAAAGGACCACGAAGGAGTAGTTGCAGGTTTTACTAGTTTCATTT
>JBARDK010000048.1:0-3373 GCA_049795075.1 Nitrosotalea sp.
GAATAGTATGTCAGGACAACAGATGCCCCTGTCTTGAGAAAGGCATGAGCCACTTCAGTTCCCAATCCCCCACTGCTACCAGTAACGAGCACAACTTTTCCTGAAAAATCATAATTGTTCACAAGGAAGCAACGGCAAGGTGCATTAAAAAAGAATCTTTTTGTGATCACCTTTATCAAATGATACCACAATACAATATCATGTCAAAAGACAACAAAACCCGAGATTGGGAAGACATGTGGACTGAGTACACCCAGCTGCTCAAAAAATGGACGCAGAATCTAGAGACCTTGCAAAAAACAAGTGCCGAAGTACAAGAAAAGTATAACGAGGTCATGTCAAAAGCAATTAGTGAATCAAGCCAGAAGACAATAAAGGAATTTCAAGAGAACTGGCAAAAGGCAATGACCAAAGCAGGTGCAACTGCATTCAAGCAATTTGGCGAAAACTGGCAAAAATCAGTCAGCGAATCAGGACTAGATCAACTCCAGACATATGGCGACATGATGAACAAGTTTGCCGAGACATGGCAAAAGATGTGGCGAAATTAACCATTCAAAAGATAAGAGCTAGCTCTTATCGACTTGTTCACTAGTCTTGGACTCTACCTCGTCTGCCATCATATCCAGCTCTGAGGTATCTCCAAGTTTTTGATACGTCATTTTTTCAAGTGTCTTGAGTATGCTTTTTGCAGAACGATACTGTGGAAGTTTTGGCTCGTTGAGCTCTGCATACAGGCCAATTCCCTGAATGCCATTCATCTTTGCAAATCCCAAGATGAGGCCGTTAAATCCAGTAATTATCGAGGCCTCGGGTGTTGTCTCAATTCCAAGTTTTCTTACCTGATTTGTCATTTCTAGTGATGTCGTAGTAACAAAGGTCTTGGGTTCTTTTCCAATTGGTTTTTTCGTATGAAACCCTCCAAGAGTATAGATGAATCTTGTCGAGTATTTTTTTGCGACGTTTATGACGTCTTGGCACAATACGTTGAGTTCCTCTGTAGAAGATGGCTGGCCAGAGCCACCGCCGAAGACAATTGTATCTTTTCCGGATCTATATTCCCATTTTTCTTCCGGCAGGTCAATGTAGCCGCCGTTATCTATGACATAAGCAGGATAAGATGGAAGAACTTCGCGAAATGCAGTAGTATCTAGATTTTCGTTGATAAAATCAATCACTATGCTTCCCACGTCGCCCATATCTTGCATTGCTGCAATCATCAGCGGTTTTTGCAGATCGGGCTCTTTTATTTGTGAAAACTTCACGCTAGTGCTTTACTTTGATTCTGATTAATACCTTGCACTCGTTCTATATGATGAGATATAAGTAGAGTTTTTTAAAATTCAAGGCATGGGCAAGTATGAACTGCCGCCTCTTCCATATTCATATGATGCACTAGAACCATACATCGATGAAGCCACTATGAAGATCCATCATGCAAAACACCACCAAGCCTATGCAGACGGGCTAAATGATACCCTTGCAAAGATAAACGCTTTATCACACAAAAATTACATTATTGGCATTTTGTCAGATTTGAATACAGTTCCAGAAAATGCAAGAGATGCAATCAATTTCTATGGTGGGGGATATGAAAATCACAAGATGTTCTGGGATAGCATGAGACCAAATGGCGGCGGCAAGCCAGGAGGAAGGCTGGCAGACGAGATAGGTGTCTATTTTGGAAGTTTTGACGAGTTCAAGAAAAAGTTCTCAGAAGGTACGATATCAATTCAGGGAAGCGGCTGGGGGTGGCTGGTGTATAACCAGACATATGCTAAAGTTGAATTTATGACAACTCCCAATCAGACAAGCCCGTGGACCCAGAGACGCGTTCCTCTCTTGGGCTTGGATGTCTGGGAGCATGCATACTATCTCAAGTATCAAAACAAGAGAGCATCTTATGTTGAATCATGGTGGAATGTTGTCAACTGGTCAGAAATTGAAGAGAGATTTATCAGAGTAGCTTCATGATAACAAACTTGGCATTTGGTTCCAAGAAAAGAACTGTAATTGTGACATCTGAATATTTTTATACGCTGTCAATTTTTCCAATGTATCATGGATGCATATCTTGAAGAAGAGTTGTATGACCTGATTACTTTTTGCATGCAAAACGCATCAACGTCTCCTGATTATGATTCCAAGAAAGCAAGGATTCACGAGATAGGCAAGGAGATCCACAGTGATGGGGGAGCAGATGCAATGGAGAACATGTACTTTTCGATACAAAACAGGATAAAAGAAGAGATTCAGAAAGATGCCAAGCCCTATCGTTCATGGTGGAATGATATCACAGACGAATGGAAGTACTAGTCAGTTACTACAGCACAGTCGCCACAACAACTACTGTCTTGGGCTTAATTCAAATGCAGTTCTTGTATTGAAACGACAAAAAATATGGTAAACAAGTTATCTATTGCATGTGAGAGTACACAGTTTGTACACTGAAGAAGGGACAGTTCACTATAAAGCCCGCTTCCATTGTAGTTGTCAGATCACTCTTGCTGCTAAGGTCCTGAGTGTTCTCAAGTAGAGTCGCGCTTGTTGGATCCTTCCATGTTACTACCTGTATTCTCCACATTGGTGAATAGTATTGGCTACCTTCTTTTGCACTAGCAACTCCTGGTTGAAATCCAAGTGGTCCAGAACCTGCAATTCCGTTTGAGAATTGGTACAAGTCTGCAGATGAGCCACCTGAGATCGTGTTCTGGGTCTTGTTTGCAAAAACTACACCTAGCGCATTAGCAGGAGCCATTTGTGATGCATCTGTTGCTATGTAATATATGGTAGAACCGTCTGGCGCAAATCCTCTGTGAGCTACAAAAGTTACTTGCATCTTCTGCGTATCAATGTTTAGCACCTGCGCATTTCCATATGCACCAGATTCAGTTATGCCATTTCTTATTGCCATATGTCCAGCAGAAATTGTACCCTGTTCATTTCCACCCCATTGAATTATTGGAGCATTAACAACAACATTGGTCGGAGTTACTATTATCTTTCCTTGATTTAGCATATCAGACACCTGATCATCAGAACCAAGAACTGTAGCATTGGCTGGATCCTTCCACTCTACATAGTTAATCTGCCAAAGAGGACTATAGTCTGGATCTCCCGGTATGGAATCTGAAACTGTTGGTTGAAATCCAAGTTCGCCTGTGCCTTTCACGCCATTCTTGAAGACATAGAATTGTGCAAGAGCAGACGAAGGTGCTTTTGCCAATGCTGGTGCGTATGTCACTGGAAAGTTTGTAAAGTTCGTAAGATCTGAAGCCATGCTGGAATTTGATGCCTCAGTTGTGATGTAAAAAACATCCTTGCCATCATATAGACCCCTTACCAGCGGTATAACAATTGGTAGGTTTGCATT
>JBARDK010000049.1:0-6729 GCA_049795075.1 Nitrosotalea sp.
TGTTTGTCCCTATCTGAATTATGTTTGGATTGTTTGAAATATCAGATAGTCTGTCATTTACAAAATCAGGCAGTGTAGTGTCCGAGCTTAAAGAGAATGTCACTTGTGACGAATCCATTCTATTGGCATCGGTATATTTGTTATAAAGTGGAGAAACCTCAGGTGGAAGTTTCTCGTAAATTGAAAACGAATTCTTCCTATAATCTCTTAACCAAGCTGGTTCGTTGTTGGCCTCAGAGATTTCGTCTAGATGATTTGCACCAAGCTTAGACAGGACAAAAGATGACATATCCGTTCAGAGTGCGATTGGCAAGTCGGACTAACCGACTGAGCCATCCATTTCAAGTTTGATCAGTCTATTGAGCTCAACCGCATATTCCATCGGTAGCTCTTTAGTGAATGGCTCGATGAATCCGTTTACAATGAGGGTGAGTGCTTCTTCTTCTGTGAAGCCTCTTGTCATCAGATAGAATATTTGCTCGTCACCTATTTTACCTACAGTTGCTTCATGGGTAATTGTTGCATCTTCTTGGTTAATTTCCATGTAAGGATAAGTGTCTGTCTTTGATGTATCATCAAGTAAAAGAGCGTCACATCTTACTGAAGCTTTGACATTTGTTGCTCCCTTGGCAACATGTAAGAGTCCTCTGTATGTAGTTCTACCATTACTCTTGCTTACTGATTTAGATGTGGTTCTAGATGTAGTATATGGAGCAAGATGAACCATTTTTGCACCAGTGTCTTGGTGTTGATTCTTGCCTGCAAATGCAATTGATAGTGTCTCTCCATGTGCTCTTTGTCCAAGGAGATAAATTCCTGGATATTTCATGGTGACCCTGCTTCCAATGTTACCGTCAATCCATTCAACTCTAGCGCCTTCATATGCATATGCTCTCTTTGTAACCAAGTTGTAAACATCATTACTCCAGTTTTGAATCGTGGTGTATCTCAACTTGGCACCTTTCATTGCAATCAATTCAACAACTGCAGAGTGCAGTGATTCTGAGGAGTATACAGGAGCTGTACATCCTTCAATATAGTGAACCTCTGCTCCTTCATCAGCAATTATCAGCGTTCTTTCAAACTGACCTATATTCTCCTTGTTGATTCTAAAGTATGCTTGTAATGGTAGGTCTACCTTTACGCCCTTTGGAACATAGATGAATGATCCACCGCTCCAGACAGCGCTGTTAAGTGCCGCAAATTTATTATCTTCTGGAGGAATTATTTTACCAAAATATTTCTTGAAAATTTCCGGATGTTCTTTTAGAGCAGAGTCAGTATCAAGGAAGAGAACGCCTTTCTTTGCAAGGTCTTCTCTAAGACTGTGATAAACAACCTCAGACTCGTATTGAGCCCCTACCCCAGCCAAAAATTTCTTTTCGGCCTCTGGAATTCCAAGCTTATCAAAGGTCGCCTTTACTTCTGCCGGAACGCTGTCCCAATCCTTTTCTGTCTTTTCAGAAGCCTTGGCATAATAGTAGATATTGTTAAAGTCGATAGTTTTGAGATCTGCACCCCAATTTGGCATGGATTTTTTCATAAAGATGTCATATGAGCGAAGCCTAAAGTCTAGCATCCATTGTGGCTCATTCTTCAGTTTGCTAATCTCCTCAACTACTTCTCTTGATAACCCCTTCTTACTTGTGTAGACATACATCTCAGTAGAATCCTTGAAATCATATTTTGTATAATCCATATTGAGGTTCTCGGTTGTCATGGTTTACATAACTCCGTTATATTATAAAAAAGTTACACCCTGCTTCATACATGTACAGCGGAGTAGGCTAAGCTAAATGCATGTAAACTGATACAACACCTGCCTTGACTGGTATCACAAATCAAATTGTCTTAGGTCGAGCTAACGATCTCATTCCAATATCTTAGAACAACGTTTAAAAAAATCCAAATTTTTTCTAGTGAAATATTGACATGCTAGAAGATAGGAGCTAGCAAAGACAATTCTTTATCGTCTCTACTGCACCTGGAACAGTATGAACATCTGCAATTATTGGGTTTACTCCAAGCTTTTTTAATTCATCTGCGGTAAACGGCCCTATTGCCACAATAATTGTTTTTTCCAGATTTGTCTTCAATGTGTTTTCATCTGTATCGCCAAGCATAATCTCAAAGAATGCCCTAACAGATGATGCGCTTGTAAAGACTATACCATCTACCTTGCTATCTAAGAACAATTGCTTGAATTCTATCCATTGAGTCAGATCGCTGTGAGATTTAACGTCATACAAGTAAACCTCCTTTACTATGAGCCCAATCTTCTCAAGAAGTTGAGCTAGAAATTCTGTGGATGCTCCACTTCTTGGTACAATTACTTTTTTTCCCTCTGCGTTCAGGCGTGTAAAAACTTCGCCAACACCTACTGATGAGAATCTTTCAGGAATATGAGCCACTCGGATTCCTTCTGCTTCAAGTGCTGCCTTTGTTTTTGGACCAACTGCAATTACTGTGGTGTTTGCCACCCCCAGCTGTAGCTTTTCGTACTTTGAGATCTTTCTAGCAGTATCAAACAGTAGTTTTACAGCCTTTGAGCTCATAAATACAGAAAAGTCAGGATCTTCTTCCTTTACTGCACTTAGAAATTCATCTACCATTCCCTCACCCTTGCTGACAAGCTCTATTGTTGGAAGCGATATTGCACGCGCTTTTTCACCCGTAATTAAGCGAACAAACTCTTCCGAGTCATCCTTAGATCGTGTGATTGCTATAACTTTTCCCTGTATCACTTTCTCCACCCTATCTTCTCTGAAAGAGAGACGACTTTACCTATTATAATTATAGACGGAGGTCTTATTTTTGATTCACTAACCTTCCTTGCAATATTTGTTAGATTCCCCTTGATCATCTTATGTTTATCAGTAGTACCATTCTGAATTACTGCAACAGGAGTATTCTTGTCAAGACCTCCACTGATCAGACTCTTTGAAATTATATCAAGTCTTGAAAGTCCCATCATTATCACTATAGTGTCAACAGATTTGGCTAGTTTTTTCCAGTTTACTGCTCCTTGGGTTTTTTTTGCATCCTCATGACCTGTAACAAACACAACAGAAGATGAATAGTCTCTGTGAGTTAGCGGTATTCCAGAATATTCTGCAGAACCTATTCCAGAGGTTATTCCTGGAATAATTTCATATTTGACTTTATGCTCCCTGAGAAATTCTGCTTCTTCTCCCCCTCTTCCAAAGATAAATGGGTCTCCTCCCTTTAGTCTAACAACATTTTTTTTTGTTTTAGCATATTTTACCATTAATTCATTTGTCGTATCCTGGTGTTTGTAATCATCGCCCACATCTCTTCCAACATACACTCTTTCAGTTTTTTTTGGAATCATATCAATTATTTTCTTGCTTACCAATCTATCAAACAGGACCACATCAGCTGACTTGATTGCTTCAACAGCCTTAATGGTAATCAGCTTAGGATCACCCGGGCCTGCCCCTACAATGAAGACTTTACCTTTCATTTTTGATTCCATTCCTCTACCTTTTCTCTCCAGTTCTTTGCCAGCTCTTCTATTCCTTTTGCTGAAAGTTCTGCGGCGACTTGTCTTCCAAGCTCTTTGGCCTGGGTTGGCTCAGAGTCTCTTTTAACTGAGATAAATTTGCTGCCGTCTACAGAATAAACCGTAACGCTAAGAGTCAGTTTGCCTCCATCCTGATTAGCCAGAGCCCCTACAGGGAACCTACACCCCGAGTCTACAAATATGGATAATGAGCGCTCAGCTTCAACAGCGATTCGTGAGGCTTGATCCTCAATTTTTTTTAGGATGTCAATCAATGTGATGTTATCTTTTCTTGCCACTATTGCTAGAGCGCCCTGACCTGGAGAAGGTACAAAAATTTCTACAGGAAGTCTCTCAAATTTCACATCAAGGCCCAATCGTTGTATACCAGCTTGAGCTAAGACTATACCGTCAAATTTACCTTCATCAATCTTTTTGATTCTCGTTTCTATGTTACCCCGGATTGGTTTTACTATCAAATCTGGCCGCTGTCTTGATATCTGCACTGCTCTTCTCAAGCTGCTTGTTCCAATGACTGCTCCTTTTTTTATGGCATTCAATGTCTTGCCATCTTTTGATATGAATATGTCATTGACGGGTTCTCTCTTTGGAATGCAGGCAAGTACAAGTTCTTCTGGCAGTTCTGCTGGAACATCTTTTAAGCTATGTACTGCAAAATCCACTTTTTTTTCAGCAACAGCCCTATCGCTCTCTTTTTCGAATATTCCTTTTTGATTTATAGTAAAAAGCGGTCTTGCGTCCGTGTCTCCTTTTGTTTTTATTGGAACTATCTCAAATTCTGTTTGTGGGGCATTCTTTTTTAATTCTGAAATCACCCAGTTAGTTTGAGCTAGAGATAGATTACTCCCTCTGGCACCTACAAGATATCTCATTCTTTCACCGTCTTTAACGCTTTTTCGTATGCAATAACTGTCTTTTGTATGTCTTCATCTGTATGGGCATATGAAAGGAAAATGGTTTCAAATTGTGATGGCGCTACAAAGACTTCATTCTTTAGTAACCCTTTGAATAATTTTTTGAATTTCATAGTATCGGCCGCCTTTGCAGTGGAGTAGTCAACCACTTGCTTGTCTGTAAAAAAGATCTGAAACATGGAGCTGATGGAATTAATTTGGTGTGGTATATTCATATCAGATGCAAGATCTCCCAGAGCCGATACCAGACCCTTGCAGGCTCTCTCAAGTCTAGGATAAAGTTTGGCTTTGTTCTTGTTCATTGTTTTTACAGAGGCAAGTGCGGCAGACACAGATACAGGATTGCCAGCATATGTACTTGCTTGATAGACCTTTCCTTCAGGAGAAAGAATATCCATAATCTCACTTTTTCCACCAACCGCTGCAATAACAAAGCCATTTCCCAATGCTTTGCCAAGAGTGGTGATATCTGGTTCTATAGAATACGATTTCTGAGCTCCTCCAGGAGACATTCTAAATCCTGTCACAACTTCGTCAAATATCAAAAGATTGCCATTTTCTGATGTAATTTTTCTTATATCATTTAGAAAATTTTTTTCTGGCAACACAAGTCCCATATTTGCAAGAACTGGCTCTACTATTACAGCCGCAACATCTTTTTCTTTTTCTAAAACAGAAGCAAGTTCCTGAGAATTATTGTACTGAACAACTAGCGTATTCTTGGAAACTTCTTCAAGACTTCCATCAGAAACAGATATTCCCATATGGGCTGCTCCAGATCCTGCCTTTACCAAAACATAATCATGTGCGCCATGATAGCACCCCTCAAACTTGATGATCTTTTTCTTTTTTGTAAAACCCCTTGCCAGTCGTATAGCAGTCATAGTTGCCTCACTTCCTGTATTTACTAGTCGAATTTTTTGCATTGAAGGAAAATTTTTTGATATCAACTCAGATAACTCCACCTCGAGCTCTGTCGGTGTACAGTAAAGAGTTCCCTTTTTCATCTGAGACAAAACGCTAGAAACAATTTCCTTTCTTCCATGACCTAGCAATAGCGCACCATATCCATTACAAAAATCAAGGTAATGATTTCCGTCAACATCCCAAAGTGAACTTCCTTGAGCCTTTTTGACAAAGAATGGATAAGGATCATAATATCTAACTGGACTATTGATTCCAGAAGGAATTACTTTCTTTGATCTCAAAAACAGCCTCTTTGAGTTTGACATCCATCTTCAAAAAGACTGGTTGTCATTATAATCTATATGGAATAATCGTTGACCGCCATTTTAATAGGGTAAAGCGGTAATATCTAATGTATGGATAAGAGCCTTACAGTTTTTGACAAGTATTGCAAGTCTGAAATTACCAAGTCTAATTATCAGTATCAGTTTTCCAAGTTTTTGAAATGGACTAAAATTAAGGAGGGAGACGGGATACTACAACTTAGAGAATCAGCATTGCAAGAGATGATAGAAGATTACATCTATTCTTTAAGGCACAGGGTATCTCCAAACTCGTATAGTGGGGTTGTGGCTAGTTTGCAACTATTCTTTAGCATGAACGATAAGGTGCTTAATTGGGATAAGATTTACAGGTTGATTCCTTCTAGCGTCGCCAAGTCTGGTAAGGATGCATGGACTAATGTGGACATTACGAAGATGTTAGAATCAACAACGAGTTTAAGAAATCGGGCAATTATACACTTCCTAACATCTACGGGTTGCAGATTGGGTGCGATCCCAGAATTGAGATCGAAGCATATTGAAAATTTACAAGATGGGTTTAAGGCAGTTTTGATTTATGCGGGTGCGAAAGAAGAATACTATGCCTTCTTGACATCTGAGTCGGGGAGAATCTTAGACGAATATCTTGAGAAAAGAAAGAGAGATGGCGAATATCTTAATGAGGATTCTCCTGTTTTCAGAGAAGAGTATCAAGTTGGAATACAGAAGGTAATACCGCTAACTTATGATGCTGTTGCGTATATGCTGTATAGAATTGTTAAGAAAATTCAGAGAAAAAGGACAGGACACAGGTTTAATGTCCAAATGGCGCATGGTTTTCGCAAAAGGTACGCCTCAATAATCAAGATGGACAATACGATAAGTTGGGCTGTATCAGAGAGGCTGTTAGGACACAAGTCGTATCTAGATGAGGAATATTTCAGACCTACGAGAGATAATCTGTTTAAAGAATTTTTGAAGATACAGCAACATCTTATTTTAGACGATGGTGAGAGGGAACGGGTTAGAAGAATAGAAGCGG
>JBARDK010000050.1:0-4473 GCA_049795075.1 Nitrosotalea sp.
TGTTAGTTATGGTAACTGGTTCGATATCGGTAGCTGTTGCATTGCCAAGTGGTATCGTGTTGTTATTTAGTGATGTAGCTTGGAATGTCACATTAGATGGGGGGGTTATCTTTGGTGCAGTGGTATCTACTACGTCAATTATTTGAGTAGTATTAGATATGTTGCCTACGGCATCTTTTGCAATCCACAATATTGTTGTCTTTCCTAATGGGAATACACTAGGGGCATTGTTGGTTATGGTAACTGATTGAAAATCAGTAGCAGTGGCATTACCTAATGGTACTGTGTTGTTATCAAGAGATGTTGCTTCAAATGTGACGTTTGCTGGTGGAGTTAGCTTTGGTGGAATATTATTAACGACTGTTATCTTTTGTGTTGCATTAGCCGTATTTCCACCTACATCAACTGCAGTCCAAGTAACTATAGTGATACCAACTGGAAATCCTTGTTGAGGTGAATTATTGGTAAGTGAAGCAATTCCGATATTGTCAGTGGTAGTTGCCTGGCCAACATTTACCGGCGTTAGTGTTCCAGTGGCATTGACGGTCATATCTGCAGGTGCTCTTATTGTTGGCGGCGTAGTATCTTGGACAGTCACTGTTTGTGTGGTAGTAGCCACATTACCTGATGGATCAATTGCTTTCCAAGTAACTACTGTTTGCCCCAATGGAAAGTATGGAGGAGCATCATTTGTGATAGATTCTACTCCTACTGCATCATATGCAGATGGAACCCCTAGATCAACAGTATTATGATCAGCACTTGTAGCCTGAACAGTAACATTTGGCGGAGCTGTAATTGTCGGAGGAGTGGTATCAACTATAGTTATTTTTTGAACCGCCTTTGCGGTATTTCCTCCCGCATTCATGGCAGTCCACGTGACCATTGTAGTTCCTAACGGAAATTTGGATGGTGTATTGTTAGTAATGGAGACAACTTTTACTGCATCAGTTGCAGTAGCTTGACCAATAGAGATAGGAGTTAAGACACCGGTTGCTTCTACAGTCATGTCAGATGGTGCAGTAATTTGTGGTAGTGTCTTCTCATTTGGATCTGTGATTAATGATGAGTTTGTACTTTGTACTGTGTTTTGATTCTGTATAGTTTGGGTAGTTTGTGTTTGAGTGGTTTGATTAGTTTGTGTTTGTGATGGTATTTGTGGCGGTGGTGTGGCTGAGCCAAATTTTTGTATTCTGTTATTGTCGCTGTCTACAACAAAGACGTTTCCTGCAGAGTCAACTGCAACATCTCTTGGCTCCATAAAGAAATCCGGTCCTGTGCCAGCATTCCCCCAAGCTATCGTATTTCCGTTACTATCAAATTCAACAATTTGGTTATTTCCATCATCTGCAACATAGATATCACCAGATTTATCCACAGCAATTCCAATTGGCGATTTTAGACCTGCGGATGCGCCATATGTCTGGAGATAGGTTCCATCTGAAGCAAACTTTTCAACTCTATTATTTCCAGTGTCTGTAACATAGACATAACCATACGAATCAACAGCTATTCCATGTGGGGAGAGAAAGTTTCCGTTATCAAGACCGCTACTTCCAATTGAAAGCAAGAATGTCCCGTTATCATTAAACTTTTCAACTCTGCTATTTCCAGTATCTACAACGTAAACGTTACCTTCAGAGTCGACTATGATTCCTTGAGGAAGTAAAAATTGTCCATTGTCGCTGCCTCTACTTCCCCATTGCATGATAAAGTGTCCACTCATATCAAATTTTTGAACAATGTTCAAATCATTATCAATAACGTAAATAGAACCGCCGCCTACTGCTATTCCTTCAGGTGCTTGGAAAGTGCCATTACCAGATCCCAACATTCCCCATGTAGACAAAAAGTTACCATTGTTATCAAACTCCTGGACTCTTCTGTTACCCAAGTCTGTAACATAGACATTTCCTGAAGGATCAGTAGCTATTCCTTGTGGAAAGGCAAATTTTCCATTAGTCTGTAATCCATATGTTCCCCATTGTACCACAAAAGGCGGAGAATTGGATGCCCATGCGTATCCAAGCACTGCACTTGACAGTACAAATATTATAATTCCTACTAGTGTAAGAGAGACCCTCAACGATGAGAAAGTCGTAGAATACCAAGAAGATCTCCTAAGTGAGGAATTGTTGTAGTTTTTGTCAACTATGATAAATTAGATAGCCTACTGTTCCTCTTGTGAATACATGATATGGTCATATCAGGCAAATTATGACGGAATATCCTAAATTACAGGATTTTAGTTTGACAACAAAGACTTTAGTCAATCAAGGTAAAGTGGAACCAGATAATTTTAGCAGAGCAAAGTACAGGAAATAATTAATAAAAAAAATTAAGGTTTTTTGTATTCGTCTTTTGTCAGTCTGAGAATAATCTTCTCTCCAACACCCCAAATCTCAGATGTGTGAAATATCCTTGAGCCGGTGAGACCCTCGGTTACTTCGATTGATTCAAGTTCGTTTGTGTCTTTGTTCATGTGAAGTCGTTTTACCTTTCCAACCTTTTTGCCGTCAATATCAACCACAGTTATGTCGGTTCTTATGGGTGCTGAGGAAAGTAGGACCGATTCTTCAGTAAATCTATCCACATAATCTCGTGACAAGAAGTAATCCTTGTGAATTCCTTCATGGACTGTTATTCCAACCACTTCTAATGTATCTGAGTTTATGTGTACGTGCTTTACCTTACCGTATGCTATTCCTTCTCTGTCAATGACTTTTTTTCCTTTAAACTCGTCTGCTTTTATCTGATTTCTATTAAATTCTAGCGAGGTTGCCATATGCGAGAGTTGCCAAGTCAGTTTATTCAATCAGATATCAGAGTTTTCAATCTAATGGGTTAAATTCTTTATAACAGAAATTAGACCTATGAAGTTCAACGAGGGACCGCTTGTTTCTATGCTAGCCACAACAGGAAGAAAGACTGGAAAAGAACATGTCGTAGAGCTCAGGGCGGTATTTCACGATGGTAAATTCTATTTTTCAAGAAGAAACTCAAATAGTGATTGGCTAAAAAACGCAATTGCGACCCCACTAGTCAAGATAACGGTAAATGATACAACCTTTCTAGGTCATGCATCACTGGTCAAGGACGAAGAATTGACAAAAAAAATATCCCGTATGAAATATTCTGACAGGCGAGCAGAGGATTCAAGAATAATGCTTGAAGTTATCCCATGTGAATGATTGTGGTAATACCTCGCCTTTCATATTCTTGACCATCTCTTGTTTCAATCACTACTACAGTAAATGATATGACGTCCCGTGGATGGCATTTTTGAGCATCCATATTTAGGTGCAAATCCAACATTTCAAATTCTTGTGCCGCATCATTTGGTTCATCAATTGTGACAGGACTTGTGGAACTTGTGAGAAATCTCTTTTCCTTTTGGTGCCAGCCTATCTTTACTTTGGAGCCATCTCTTCCAACTGCTTTGATGTTGATATCTACTATGCCAGGCTTTGCAAGTGTGTATCCAGACGCGTTGTTTACAAAGACCCCAATCTGAAAAGGATAGCCTGCTGTGTTTTCTGCCATTTTCTGAATTCCATCATTCATCACGACATCAACTGCTTTGATGGTGGCTGCAACTTTGGCAATCCATTCATTTGTGCGTTCCACTATTGCATGTATTCGATCCCTCCTTTTTTTGTCCTCATCTGGTGGAAGTTTGTAATAATCTACCCATGCAAGATAGTCACTGCTAATGTCCTTGATGAACTGTATGCATGTTACCTTATAGTCTTCAACGCTTGAAGCCCTTTCTGAGCCCTCATCATGTGGAACACCGTCTTTGTCAAGTGGAAGCATGAGTAAACAATAGGAAACCGGTAATTAAGTAAACTCAATAAATATATGAGAAAATTTCTTGTTTGTAACTATGAGCTTTTCCTCAATTACTGCGGAACTTAGAACGGAACTTGGATCAAATATGCCACAGATCAGAGCCCTTTTGAAAAAAAATCCAGCTATGGCATTTACAACAATAAATGAAACTGCGTCAAAAGTAGGAAAAAAACATGGTATAATTCTTTCATTGAATTTTCCTCAGAGAGGAAAGATTGAGGATTTTGAATCATATGGAACAGAGAATATAGGAATGGTATTTCAGCGAAATAGCAGGAATTTTTCAATTGCTCGAGATTTGATAAAATCAAAAGCTGCTGAGATGTTAGACAAGCCCCAAGTGCAGGATGCGTACATGTATGAAGGAAAAGAGGGGGTCAGAGCAATGTTAGAAAATGCAAGGTTAGACATATTGCCAGCATCTTTGCATGTTTGGGGCAAATTCGATGATAACATATCAAAGTTTTGCGACTGGCTTTTGATTAACTGTTATGAGCTAAAGCCAGGAGTTGATGGTGCTTTGAGTGAGACCAATTCAAAATTATAAACCAAGGTGCCATTAAAATCATATATCTGGGACTTTACAGGGAGGGGCAAATTATCTACAATCCAGATCTTGTT
>JBARDK010000051.1:0-7141 GCA_049795075.1 Nitrosotalea sp.
AACTATCCAAAGAAACAGCTTTGCGGATTGTATATTCATAGAAAAACATGCAATTGATTTGGAACCCATGCATAATCCTTATGCGGCTATTGTACATCGTGCATCCGAGAGCACAATTAGAGCAGTAATGTTTGAGGGAGAACTAGTACATGGAAAATTCTAGACCATATGTCATCCTGAGCGCAGCTATGAGCATAGATGGAAAGATAGCTACCCGTAAGGGAAGATCAAAATTTTCTTCAAACAAAGATCTCACTCGAGTTCATAGACTTCGTGGTAGTGTAGATGCCATACTAGTTGGAAGAAATACGGTATCTGTAGACAATCCATCTCTTACGGTAAGGCATGTAAAAGGTAGAAATCCAATTAGGATAATTCTAGACCCTAAAGCAACAATTTCTTCCAGCTCAAAAATTGTAAAAACCTCCAAGAAGATCCCCACCATGGCAATAGTATCAGGAATTGCACCGGCAAGGAATGTGTCTCTTCTTACAAAGAAAGGATTGGAAGTGATCAAGTGTGGTAAAATCAGAATTGATCTCAAAAAATTGCTATCAATCTTAGCAAAGCGAGGTATCAGAAAGATACTAGTTGAGGGCGGAGGAACAACTAACTGGTATTTCTTAAAAGAAAAACTAATCGATGAAATTATTGTAACTATCGCTCCATACGTGGTTGGCGGCAAAGAATCTGTCTCCCTAGTAGAAGGCCATGGATTTGACAATATATCGTATCCCTTAAAACTAAAGCACGTCAAAAGGGCGGGTAACGAGATAGTTCTGCACTATGTCATTTAATGTTTCAAGTCATCACGTAACTGATCAATTTTCATTTGCAGTGATTTTTTCAACTTGTCATTTTTTGAAAGGTTAACAAGCTTTCCACAGGTAGGACACTTGAAGGACAGGTCTAAAGATTTTTCAAACGTTAGTTTTTGACAGTCCATGTTACCACAATGATAAAAATCTGCAGAATTCTCATAATCAAGTCTTTGTTGTAACCTATCGGCAATCTCTTTCTTCTGGTTTCCTATGAAATTGTCTACTTCGTCCTTTCTGGCTCTCCATCTGTAAACAAACCATCCTTTCTTTTCGTCCTTTACCCTTATTCCAGTTATCAGGGCTTTTCCAAAAAGGTCATACAGCACCTTTCTGACAATGTTGATTCTAAGACCTGTAGAGCTTGCAATCTCTTCATCTGTTGCATCCTCTGTATTTAATAGAGAACGGGCCACCTTTAGATACTCATCGCCGCCAATCAAGGCAGCTATTTTAACAAAAGGATCTTCATGCTCCACATTCATGTCAAAATCTTTCCTCTCCTCTCCATATTTAATCAATGGTTGTATTCATTACTCTTTTTCCCTTTTTTGTAGGAATTATTTCACGCTGGGCATTGGCATGTTTCTTTTGCAATTGTTTTCCATCTAGTATTCTATCAAGTAAAATGGCTAACGCCGATATCTCTGAATGCGGTTGGTTTCCTATTGCTATGTTATAATCTGCAATATCGTAAACTTCTCTTGGTACCTTTTCTGCTCCTACCACAACCAAGATCTTGTCTTCTCTTTTCAGTTCAGTTTCTATCGTATTGATACTTTCCCCATACATTGTTAGATGGACAATTTTGTATGAATCCGATTTCTTAGATCTGAGAGCTTTCTTCCAATCCTCGATGATCTCCACTTGAAAATCTCCCCCCCACATTTTGTTTACTTTGGAAACAGTGTCTTTTATTTCTGGATTGGCATCATACATCAATATCTTTGATGCCCCAAATGCTCTTGACACAAGGGCAACATGGGTGGTTACTCTATCGTCTCTTACCAATCTCTGGCCTATTCGTAAAACTTCAATCTTCATGGTTTATTTTTATTTCTTGTTTTGCTTCATTTTTCTCATTCAATAAGGGGTGATTTTCAAGTATCTGGTAAATGAGATTCTTAAGGGCCGAAATATTTTGACCCGTTGTCGCTGATAAAGACAGCCATTTTTTATTTTCCTTCAAGCCTAGTTGATCTGCCTTTTCGATAATCTCTTCTTCTGAAACCAGATCTGACTTGTTTAGAACAAAAATTGTCTTATCTTGATTTACCCCTATTTCATCAAGAGTAGATACACAACTTCTGAATTTCTTCCTTAATTCTGGGAAGGGATCGCTTGAATCTATTACCACTATTACAATATCTGTGTGAACTAATTCCTCAAGTGTAGACTTGAATGCGTCAATCATGTATGCTGGAAGCTTGCTTATGAAGCCGACCGTGTCCGATATTAGTATCTCAGTACCTCGTAACACTATTTTTCTTGTAGTTGTTGAAAGAGTAGTGAAGAGCTTCGGACTCTCTTCTTTTTGTTCTCCAGTCAATGTGTTAAACAATGTAGTTTTTCCAGCTGATGTGTATCCAGCAAGAGAAATGGTCTTAAATCCAATTCTTTTTCTTGCCTGTCTGTGAAGTTCGCGTTGTTTTGATGACTTGACTAGCTTAGACTTGGTGTTATTCATTCTATTTTTGATATCATTATGGTAAACATCTACCTCAAATTTTCCAATGCCCATAAAGCCTGGCTGTTCTCCCATCTTTGCAAGTCTCACTCGTTCCTTGGCTCTTGACATCTCGTATCTTAGATTAGCCAACTTGACTTGTAGCATTGATTCCGAACTTTTCGCTCTGCGCTCAAAAATTTCCAATATCAGCATTTCTCTGTCTAGAATTTTGGTTTTTAGAGTAGAAGCAAGATTGTAATTCTGACTGGGCCTTAGCACTTCGTCATATATTATGACATCTGGCCTCATGGAAACGATAAACTCCTTGAGTTCCTCAACCTTTCCCTCCCCTAGTCCAAATTTAGATCTGTTAAGAAATTTTTGTCGTATTATTTTTTTTATTTCATAACCTGCGGAGTCACAGAGAGCAACGGCCTCCTTGACAACATCCTCTTTATCGTATGTTATCAGGATGGCAGAATCTTTCAATATGTACAGCCCTTTTCTTCGTATCTCATTGCCTTCGCAGACTCTTTTCTATAGT
The DNA here is from genome assembly GCA_049795075.1 of Nitrosotalea sp. Taxonomy (GTDB): domain Archaea; phylum Thermoproteota; class Nitrososphaeria; order Nitrososphaerales; family Nitrosopumilaceae; genus Nitrosotalea. Next base: position 3,032 of record JBARDK010000051.1, read on the forward strand.
CATATTCATTACGATTTCAGCAATATCGCTGGCGTATTCCGCTATCCTACGTATGTTTTCGTTCATTCGCCTAACGCGATATATCTCTTCATCATCTCTGAGTGATTTGATACTGTCTAGGATTTTTTTTTCATACTTGGAAATTTCCGCGCTCTTTTCTACTGTACGCTCTGCCTGATTGAAATCCCTCTTGAAAAGGGATAGACAGGCTTCGTCAAGTACAGCTAGTGCAAAGGCATTCAATTCCTGAATTGGTTCAAGTATTGATTTTTTGATAGGTTTTTTAAATTCTAGAAGATCTTTGGCTAATTCCGTGGCATGGTCTCCAACACGTTCTATGTTTTTAACAATTAATCTATAACCCAGACAATGATGTGGACTCTCTATTCCCATCTCCTTTAACATATGCTCGTTTTGAATTGCAATCTTTAGCTGTCGTATTATGTAGAAACTGAATCTATCAACTTCATCGTCGCTATCGATTACTTCCTGTGACAAATCATAGTTGGCTTCTTCTAACGCAAGTAGTGCATCATTTTGCATGGATTTTGCAATTATCAACATTCTCTTTAACGCACCATCAACTGAAAGCTCAAAGAGATTTATCAGAACCTGGATGGTAAGTCCTTCTGTTGAATCTGCAATGATTTCAGTGCCCATTAGGATTCCCTTTACTGCCTCCTTGACGGCATTTCTTTGAGACGGTTTTAGCCTTCCAAGTTTTGGTTTAACGTTTATGATGTTAAAGCCAAGTAAGTATAATGAAATAAGCTTCCTGATAATTACAGCTCCCTCATCCTCTGGTTTTATCTCAATAGTTGCATCTTCGGTAACCACAGGTTTGTTGTGATGTTTTAGTGGAACAATTTGTAATGTGGAAATTCCCTGTCGAACTACGGCTACTTGATCTCCCTGTTTTAATCCCATGTCGGTAACCCATTGTTTTGGAAGTGAAACAATATAGGAAGACTTGCCGGTGAACTGTATTTTTCTCATCTCTTCGGTATTTCCCATGTAGTACTGTCTATGGCTTATTCTATATAGTTCTTCGGTTCTACTATATAGTATGATATTCATTATAAAAATAATTAGGGGACTGCAAATGACAAGTTAGAGATGGACTCAGTTCTGAAGATCAAGTATACCATTGATGCCCTTTTTGGTATTGGTGTATCAAAACACCTGCCAAAAGATGTCAGATTCACTTATTCAAAAAAAACTGGTAGAATCCAACATGTATATCAAAATGATATGTTATTGTGTACATTACGAATAGACGGTGGGCTTGCAATCACTCCAAATTTTGCTCAAATGCTAATGAAAAGCAAGAAATTTCGAGAAAATTGTGTGGAAATAGACGATGATTCAAAACCATTTATTGAAAATGGTAACTCGGTCTTCTGCAGTCATATTACATGGTGCGGCAAGAATATCCTAATTGGCTCTGATGTTCCGGTTTTACACGGGAATAAAGTCATTGCTGTCGGTAAAGCCATTCTTTCATCAAAAATGATGAGTTCTTTGAAGAGAGGGGTCGCTGTGAAGATCAGAGATAGTTTAAAAAGTCTAGATTGAGGAATATGAGTAGAAAATGATGCGTGGCGGAAACCGAGAAATGCGTAGGATGTTGGACAGGATGGGCCTAGAAATGAAGGAGATCAATAATGTTCAAGAAGTCATAATCAAGACTGACACAAAGGAGATTATAATCGCAAAGCCAGCCGTCACAGAAATGAAGGCAAAAGACAACTCTATCTTTCAAGTAATTGCTGAAAGTTATGAAGAAAGAGAACTAGAAGTACCAGTCTTTAGCCAAGATGATATAATGCTTGTAGCACAACAAGCCAACGTTTCGCCAGAAGAAGCAACCAAAGCACTAACTGAAGCTAAGGGTGATCTAGCAAGAGCGATACTCTTGTTGACAACTAAATGATCTCCGTTGATCAACAATAGAATACAAAAAAACTTTAAATTTTCAAAGAAAATAGACTAGTCATAGCGTATCAAACACAAAGTAACATTGTGGTTGCGACTGTATACGGTAGATCCTATTTTAAATTCGTAAATACGCTAAAGAACCTAAAATTAGATTATGACTCTGTTCTGCCAGAAGAAATTACAAATTCTGATAGGAGACTAATCCTTACAACAGTTAGAGAATCATCTAAAATACCAAGTAATCTTGTTCTATTTGATGATGAATTTGATTATGATCCTACGATAGTACGTGGTAGGATAGTACAAAAACTGGAATCAGGAATTCATCATAGTTCATTAATAATAGGAATTGATCCTGGTAACAGAATAGGGCTTTCTGTGTTTTATTACGAGAAGGAGATAGAGAGCTCTATTTACACATCAGTTGATGACCTAATTTCTCATATAGTAAAAGTTCTTGTTGGATTGAATGCGGAACAAAAAGTAGTTAAGGTAGGAAATGGAAATATGCAAATTGCAAAACAGATAGCCAATTTGCTAAATCTTCGTTTTTGTTCCCATTTTGAATTAGAATTTGTTGATGAACGCAGAACATCACTTAGGGTTAAGAACTATAACAAGCGAGGAATACGTGACAAGTTATCTGCAAGATACATTACTCAAAGAGAAGGATATCGTCGTCTTGTACTACCACTTTCAAGAATAGGGTAATAAAATCAAAAAGCGATCAAGAACATTTAAATATACGCTCGAAAAATTTGTTCAAAATTTGAAAAATCATGACTTTTAAAATAACATACATATTTATAGAACATTTCTTCGTTTTTCCTGAAAAGTATTGCTTTGATCTTGTAAGCTGCATGTAATTTATATAAAAAATAACACCCTAAATTATAAAAATTTCTGATCCATGCTTAAATTATACTATTACTATATGAAATCACACAAGGTAAAAAGTGACTATAGAATGACATGTAAAGGAATATGCACAAGATACAAGGCACAGAAGCCAGTAGGTACGGGCCGTTACGCATCAGGACAAAAAAGATGTCAAATCTGCGAGATCTTCATAAAATGGGAAGGTCTCTGGTGTCCTTGCTGCGGATACAGACTCAGAACTAAACCTCGAAACCTCAAGTACAAAGCAAAACTACGAGCAAGAGTCGAAGCTGATCAATTAGAAGCTGTTGCTGTAAAGGCTATGGAAGTAGAAGAGATAGCACCAGTGATAGTAAAATCTACAAGAAAGGCAAAGACGACTAAGGCTAAGGCTACTATAAAGAAAGTAGCAATAGAACCTGTAGCAGTATAGGCGTAGTTAGCTGTTGATATCACAAGTCGGGTATAAGAAAAAAACCGTCACCGTGAATCAACGAGAATTTTTGGTTCAAATAGTTCCCTTCGATAATGGAGATTTTATTTCTATAACTGAAGGAAAGGAGAAGATTGGAACGCTTGTTGTTTCAATAGGTTCTGCTGGACGTACTACAAGTACTGCCACAGTAATACCATCAAAATCAGAAACAATTTTTCTCAAGATGGTATCTGAACGCGTAGCTTCAACTATTAATGGTATTTGTATTTTTTCATTAAATATTCAAAAAGAATTGGATCTTGACAGTATGAAGGTTCTAATGAATGAAGTAATGGAGATTATACGACATGAGTTCTGATCTACGCAATTACCTTGGTAAGATTACTAGGATAAATGAATTGGCAATTGTAAAAAAGAAAGTCTCTACAAAATATGAGATTGCAGCTGTAACCGCAAAACTTGATGGATCAAAAGCTGTCTTGTTTGAAAATATCAAAGAAAGCAAATTTCGTGTTGTATCAAATCTTGTTGGTACAAAGAAAAGATTTGCGCTTGCAGTAGGAGCTACGGAAGACAAGATTCACGACAAAGTAATCCATGCAATAAATCATGCATCAAAGCCCAAAATAGTAAGAAAAGGCAGATTCATGGAAAATAATTCACAAGACCTCTACGATCTGCCGATAATAACGCACTTTGAAAAGGAGCCAGGTGCCTTTATCACATCCTCCATAATTTATACCAAAAACCAGGAGACTGGAACTCAAAACTCATCTTTTCATAGGCTTCTCAGGCTTGACAAGAGCCACTTTTCAGTAAGAATGGTAGAAGGAAGACATCTACACAGATCCTATATG
>JBARDK010000052.1:0-9396 GCA_049795075.1 Nitrosotalea sp.
AATAACCTCCGGGCTTGGTTACTTGATAAACCTGTGAGAACACTTGTTTCATTTCTTCAAGCCAGCTCTCAATTGATACTCCAACAGTTCCCCTATACCATTTTTGACTTGACTGATGTTCATCATAGTTTATGGCGTTATGATATGGTGGAGACGTTACAGTGAGGGACACTGTGTTCTTGCCAATTTGGGAAAGATCTCGTGAATCAGAAACTACAATGGAATTTGGTTTCCACACCACCTTCCTAAAGTAGTTTGATATTTAATACTTGTAAGAAGATTTGAGTATCAACTAGTTTCATAATAGAAATCAAAGAAAATCAGCTAAAACATGTTTCCGTAATTACATGTTTTAGGCAGTCTTATGCATTTTTCTTTACTTCAATTTCTATAGTGGATACGTTCCTTGGTCTTCCGTCATTTGACTCGAGCTGTTCAGATCCTATCTTGATTTCCCCTATAGAGTATCCGGAACCGTCTGACCTTCTAGCGACTATTTGTGCCACGTCAACAGCTCTACCTATGCTAAGCCCTCTGGCCTTTATCGATATTTTTGGGCGGTTAGCAAGCTGTATGAGCGCCGATGTCACATATGCCATCAAAGGCTTTTTTCCGATGAAGACTGTGTCTCTTGCTTCCGATCTATTCTCTGTGCTCATGTAGTTTTCATATCTTGGTCGTTTCATAAAAGTTTCTTTAGTGTTTGTTCGGGAACTGCCTATTTGTTGAGAAAAAACGATCATAGACGAATGATGACTTTGATATTATAATCAAGGATGATTGTATGCTAATGTAAATATACCAGTGGAATATACAAGCTCTCAGATGCTAAATCAAAAACTACGATTTGGACTGACTGTAGCAGCATTGTTGTCCATGATGATCTATGCAGTGGCTGTACCATCTGCCAGTGCATTGACACCAAGAGACTTTTCATACCTACACGACACTCACAAGACTGACAGATTCATGGGTGGACAAAACATATGTGGAGATCACCTCTGCACACCACAAGAATGGTCAGCAATGAACCAAGCAATAGGCAGTGCACAACGCAATCCAGGCGAATGTTCCTCATTGAAGCAATGGGAAGCTTGCACACCAGCAAACCAAACCAAGTCAGGCTAAACCAAGTAAAACATCAGACTAAGAATGGCCAATAAAACTTGCGTATCAATTGGCGTGCGTAGCGTAGCAAAGCTCGTAACCAACTTGAGAAAGGCACTAAACAAATCAGATTATGCCGAACTAAGATTGGATTTTTTGAACCCAACTCAAATTCCTTATTGTCTAAATCTAGTAAAACCACACCTAAGAAGGTGCATCTGTACTCTCAGACCCAAATCAGAAGGTGGCAAATTTTCAGGTACCGAGACAGAGAGAATATCCATACTAAAATTGATTGCAGAATTCAACCCATATCTTCTTGATGTAGAATACAATACATTGAGAAAAAACAAAAGTCTATACCAATACCTCAAAAGAACAAGAGTAAACATATTGACATCATGGCATGATTTCTCAAAAACTCCAAGCGAGAAGTTGCTAAGATCGATGGCAAAGAAAATGTCGAGATTTTCAAAAAATATCAAGATTGTAACTACAGCAAGAACGATTAATGACACGCTTAGGATTCTCAAGTTATACAAAGGAATGCCGCATAGATCAAATCTGATTGCCTTTACAATGGGCGACTATGGTAGGATGTCCAGAATTTTATGTACAAGACTTGGGAGCCCGTTTACATACGTATCCCTTGAAAAACCAGTAGCCCCAGGACAATTTAGTCTTGACGAGATGATATCAATATTCAAATTGCAAAAGTAAAGGCAGACTACAAGAGAAAATCTCTTGTTATTTAACTAGAAACTATTTTCAAAATGCCTTCTAACAAACGAAGACTCGGCTTTTTTTATCCTGACAGATTCTGCTACATCATGAGCCATATCAACAAGTTCGTTTTTTGTCATCATGGGCTTTACAACATCTTCTTTCTCTGAATCAATTTCAAACTCGATATCAGAGAGTATGTTTACGTTCTCGTCAAGCATCTTGCCACATGCCTCTATAATGTCTCTAAAATCGTCTGATTCCATACATTGTAAAACTTCTTTTGGATTAATTAACTAATCTCTGCATTGTCTCATGAGAAACCGTGTCCTACCCAGCCTTATTATAAAAGATAAACTAATAGAATATGAAGAAAATGATCCAGTTTTTTAACAATGTCCCAAGAAATGTAATCATACTAGCTGTTGCAGTAACAGCAATTCTTGGAATCTTTCATCTAATTCCATTATTGATACTTGTATGGGTAGTTGCACTGGCATACATCATAATATACCAATACAGGACACCAAAAAATAATGGGGGCAATTTTGTATGTCTTGACTGCGCTACAATTCATCAGCAAGACAGCTGCCCAAAATGCGGTTCCAAGTTAAAGAAGTTCTATTCCAGAACGAACAACTATGGCGTTTGAATACCAATAGTTTGCCAAACCATTCCTAATACCTTAAATCATGATGCAAGGAAATTAGTTTTCAATGACAAAAACTTATGCGGTCATAGGCGATCCCATTGATCATTCATTATCACCTGCGCTTCATAACCCAGCATTTGCATTTCTAAAGTTGGATTGCACCTACATAGCATATAGGATTCCAAAGGGAGAACTTGATTATGGCATTAAAGATTTGAAAAAGATAGGCATTGCAGGTTTCAATGTCACTATTCCTCACAAAGTAGACATGATGAGGTTACTTGACGAAGCTGATGACCAGTGCAAGACAGTAGGAGCAACAAATACTGTAGTCAACACTGATGGTTACCTAAAGGGATACAATACTGACGTAGATGGCTTTCTAGATCCGATAAGAAAAAGGAAGATTGACTGTAAAGGCTGTGATGTATTGTTAATTGGTGCAGGTGGAGCTGCCAGGGCCATCATTGTAGGATTTGCAAAGGAGAAGATTCGTAAAATAACCATTACAAACAGGACACGGGAAAGGGCAGAAGAAATGGTAAACTTTACAAAACAGTTTGGCTTGGAATCTGAATATGTGGATCTGGTAAGAGCCGGAGACATGGCTGCAAATTTCAGGTTTATTGTGAACGCGACTTCGGTCGGTCTTAAGGGGATAGGTTGCCCCATATCAACAAAAAATATTACTAAAGATTCCATAGTTTATGATATTGTGTACATGCCTGTAGAGACGCCATTAATTCAGCAGTCAAAAGAACAAAGGGCGACGATCATATATGGTTGGGAAATGCTCCTCGCTCAAGCAATGAAATCTTTTGAGATTTGGACCGGTCAACCTGCCCCATACGAAGCAATGAAGTTGACACTGCTTGGGAGATTTTAGAATGGTACAAGTAAGAGCAAGCATGCACGGTGCAGTCTCAATAGTAAATGCCATCGCAACTGGCAAGGGTGCAACACTTGGCATATCGCTTGGAATTGAAGCTATAATTGAGACAGAGTCAGGAAGGGGATTAATTTTTGAGAACAGGGAATCAAGCCTTAGCTCACGTCTGATAAGAGCTGTTGTGGAAACATCAGTGCCAAAATCAGAACTGGAAAAAAATAGACTGAGAATATCTGTCAAAACAGAGATACCTGCAGGATATGGCCTGAAAAGCTCTAGTGCCATATCGTCTGTAATTTCACTTGCGTGTGCAAAACTTTTCAAACCAAAAGCAACAGACATGGAAATCTTAAGAGACGGGGTACAAGCTTCAATCCAATCAAAAGTAAGCATTACAGGAGCATTTGATGATGCGTGTGGATGTTACTTTGGAGGATTTGTTGTAACTGACAATACAAACATCAAAATAATAAAAGCAGAAAAGGCACCAGAAGATCTATCTGCAGTAATATTCATTCCAAGGTCTCGTAAAAGAGGAAATGTAAAAAAATTGAAAATTTTGCAAAATGTGTTCTCTCAAGCATGGGATTTGGCAAATAAATCAGATTACTGGAATGCAATGACACTCAATGGCCTTGCTACTTCTACCATACTTGGTTCTGATCCAAAGATCTTGACCGAGTTAATGGAGAGCGGTGCACTTGGAGCATCTGTTTCAGGAAACGGTCCTGCTATTGCGGCGGTTACAAAAAACGACAAGATTTTACTGGTAAAGAGGATACTTTCCTTGCTTGATGGAACTACAATAGTTTCTCCCATCACCAACCAAAAGGCTGAAGTCTATGAAATGTAAGGTTGAAAAATCAAAATTATCTGGTACGATATCGTGTCCTCCTAACAAGAGCTATACACATCGTGCCATCTTCTTGGCATCTCTTGCAAAGGGAAATAGCACGATTAGAAATGTGCTGCTCTCTCGCGATACCATTGCAACTATAAATGCCTGTAAAATCTTCGGTTCCAAGATATCAACCAGCGGTTCTACTGTCAATGTCGAAAGTACTGGCAATGTATCCATGACAGGATCAGAGATAGATGCATCAAACTCTGGTACAACAATTAGGATATCTGCAGCCATAGCTTCTCTTGTTGATGTCAAGATTACGCTTACAGGAGATGCTAGTCTCAGGAAGAGGCCCATGCAACCACTTCTTGATGCTCTTGAAAAACTTGATGCAAAGTGTACATCAACTAATGGGACTCCGCCCATCACCGTAAAGGGGAAGATTCGTGGTGGCAGTACCTCCATATCCGGTTCTGTTTCAAGTCAGTTTATTTCTGCACTTTTGATTGCCGCTCCTAAAACTGAGAAAGGTATCATCTTAGAAATTGAAGGCGATCTTGTTTCAAAGCCATATCTTGATGCAACTATTGCAATCATGCAAAAATTTGGCGTCACCGTAAATACCATGTCTCCTTACAAGAAATACAACATACCAAAGCAGGACTACACTCCAACAGATTTCACAGTCCCTGCAGATTTTTCCAGTATGGCGCTTCTTCTTTCTGCTGCAGTACTAGTAGGAGACGACATGACAATTTCTGCTCCGATTGGAGATTTGCCCCAAGGGGACAAAGAAATGATATCGCACCTGAAAAAGATGGGAGTTGATGTATCCATAGGCGATACAGTAAGGGTCAAGACACCGTCCAAGATTACAGGAGGAAGGTTTGACCTCTCAAATACCCCAGACTTGCTTCCACCAATGGCTATCTTGGCGCTTCGAACATCAGATCCAATCGAGATTTACAATGTAAGACATGCAAGATTCAAAGAGACCGACAGAATTTCCATTTTAGCAAAAGAGCTGTCAAAGATTGGCATTGGCGTCACAGAAAAAGAGGACGGATTGATTCTAGAGGCACCAAAGTCCCTCAATGGTGCTGAGCTTGACTCTGCAGATGATCATAGATTGTTTATGGCATTTTGTATTGCCGGAATGGTTGTAGGGAACTGCACTGTGACAGACCCAGAATCTGTAGATGTTTCCTATCCTGATTTTATCAAGGAAATGAACAAGATAGGGGCCAAAATTTCCTAGTCATTTATTTGACTTTTTCATAATCTCATCCCAGAGTTGTTTTGGGACTGGCATCACAGACAGTCTTGAGATTCTTATCAATTCCCAGTTTTTGAACTTGGAATCTTTTTTTATCTCTTCAAGAGTCACCGGCCTTTTCAATCTTGAGACTGGTTTTACGTCCATTACAACAAACCTCTCATCATCTTCTTTTGGATTTGGATATGGATTACTTGTAATCTCTATGATACCCATGGCCTGTTTCTCGTCTCCTGTATGATAAAAAAATGCTCTGTCTCCTTTTTTCATTGCACGAATATGTTTTAATGCCAGATTATTGTGAACCCCATCCCAAACAGTCTTTTTTTCTTTTTCCAACATATCATAATTATACGTGGTTGGTTCTTGTTTTACAAGCCAGTAATTCATGAGTTTATCTTTGGTTCAAGCATTATAGATTTTTCTAATGCAATTCTTTTTTCATTAAATAAAATAACGATCTCTTGTCCAAAAAATTTGCCTCAAGTGAAATTTTTTCTTGAATAAAGACTTGGATCCTCTCAGAGTTTAGATCCTGTGCCTTGTTTTGAACATACTTGAGAATATCCAACATACCTTCCTTTGTATCGCTTACAAATACAAATTGAAATATCTGAGGAAAATCATTTGACTGGTTCCATATTCCCGCAGCTAATGTTTTTCCTTCTTTGGTTGATATTATGATTCTTTTTTGTTCTATGAGATTTCTGATTTCTTCTTTATCTAGCGGTAGCCATTTCCATGAATCAGCATATGTCGATGAATCAATGATACTATCTAGCTGAGTCGAAAATGTTGCAATTGTTGCACTTGATTCTTGTTTTGCTGGAACCATTGAATAAAGTCTCCATTTTTCTTCTATCTCATATCCCACTGATTCGGCAAGTCTTATTGATGGATGGTTTTCACTTTCAATTATCAATCTAATCACTTTGTTTTGTATGACAGATTCTGCATGAGTTAGCATCCCAGTACCAAATCCTTTTTTCCTATATTGTGGATGCACCCTCATTCCCTCAACCCATGCCTCTTTCTCAAAAGAAGCTACATGATATACGCCAACAACAAAATCATTTTCCTCCAATACATACAAGCCCCCCTTTGACTTCCATTTATCCCAGACATCAACAATATAGTCACCCCACTGGAATGTGTCTTTGCAGAATCCCAAGACTGTATCCTTGTCGCTTTCCTGTGCACTACGTATTTTCATAATACTAGTAACATGTTGACCAATTATCTAATTTTTGATTGTATGGGTCAGGATTTTGTTAAAAACATGCCAATTCCTATAAGGATTATAAGCATCCAAATGAAAAATTCATCATGTCTTCAAGTTCAATTGGCCAGCGCTACGTCTTTACCAGTTTTGGTGAGAGTCATGGTAGATGCATAGGGGCTGTCGTAGATGGCTGTCCAGTAGGTTTGGAACTTGAGGAAAAAGATATTCAAAAGATGCTTGACTTGCGCAAGCCAGGTCAATCAGTCATAACAACTCAAAGAAAAGAAGAGGACAAGGTAGAAATTCTCTCAGGCGTATTTCGCGGATACACGACTGGAGCTCCAATTACAATGATAATTTGGAATCAAGACCAACGTTCTCGCGATTATGAAAATTTAACATTGAAACCAAGACCTGGTCATTCTGACTATCCAGCATATATAAAGTACAAAGGATTTAATGATTATAGGGGAGGAGGTAGGTTTTCCGGCAGGCTTACTGCCACATTTGTAATGGCAGGAGCTATTGCAAAGAAATTGCTTTCTCAGACTATTGGAGTCGACACTTATTCTTACACTTGTCAAGTAGGCAAGATAAAGATGAGCAGCCAAGATGTATCAAAGATGAAGAGTTCCATTTACAGTAATGAAGTAAGATGTCCAGATCCAAAAATAGCAGAAAAGATGCGATCTGCCATACTTGTAGCAAAGCAAAGTGGAGACTCTGTTGGAGGAATTATCGAGTCCATTACTACAAATCTTCCAGTTGGTCTTGGCGAGCCAATCTTTGGTTCTCTAGAATCAGATCTTAGCAAGGCGTTATTTTCAATTCCTGCTGTCAAGGGAGTAGAATTTGGCTCAGGTTTTTACGGTTCAACTCTTCATGGTTCTGAGAACAATGACGAATTCACAACAAAGAATGGAAAGATTGTAACTAGAACAAATAACGCGGGAGGCATACTTGGAGGAATATCTACTGGAATGCCGTTAGTGCTTCGAGTTGCCTTCAAGCCTGCCTCATCCATTGCAAAAAAACAACATACCGTAGATATCAAGACAAAAAAACCAGTCTCTCTTATAGTTCAAGGCAGACATGACCCATGTGTAGTCCCAAGAGCACCACCTGTAGTTGATTCTCTAGTCTCAGTAGTGCTTGTTGATCATGCATTAAGAGCAGGCTTCATTCCACCAGTGATTCGATAAGAAATGTCAGATATTGACAAGCTGCGCGACAAGATGGACAGGATAACATTCGACATGCTAAAATTGTTAAGGGAGAGAAATGATACGGCAAAAGAAATTGGCAACCTCAAGAACAATCTAGGACTAGGGATAACCAATGAAGAAAGAGAAAATCAGCTTCGAACCAAGGTCCAGTCATTATGCAGAGAGATCGGTCTTGATGAAAAAACTGGTTTGATAATGCTAAATTTTCTATTAAATGAATCTGTCAAGATACAATCAACAAACAAACAAACTCATCTCTCAGTATTCTTGAAGGCAAAGACACTAGAAAAACAAGGAAAAAAAATAATTCACATGGAGGTAGGCGAGCCAGATTTCTTTCCACCAAAGATAGTCAATAGTGCACTTTCCCAAGTCTATGATATGGGATACACAAAGTATGGCGATTCAAAAGGAATGACAGAGTTTCGAGAGGCTCTTGCAATCTATGTTACCAAGACATTTGGTACCAAAACAAATTTGCAAAATATTCTTGTCTCACCTGGTGCGAGATTTTCAGTCTTTCTTGCAATCTCCACTCTGCTAAATCCTGGAAATGAGATAATAATAATAGAGCCTGCATGGCCAGCATACAGAGACAATGCCCTAAATTCAGGAGTCAAGGTCAGAACCATTCACACAAGCCTGGAAAACAAATGGGAGCCAAAGATAGAAGAGATTGAAAATGTAATCAACCAAAATACAAAGATGATGGTACTAAACTATCCAAACAATCCTACCGGAAAAATACTGCCAAAAAAATTACTAGATCAAATAATGAATATCTCAATAAAAAATGGTCTCTATGTGTTAAGTGATGAGATTTATTCTTCATATGCATTCAAAAATTGGAAGAGTATTCTTTCCTATGAATACAACAAATCAATTGTGACCCAGTCTTTCTCCAAATCTCATGCAATGACTGGATTTAGAATAGGGTATACCATATCAAGTCCTGAGATAATAGACAAGATGGCAAAGATACAGGCGTTGGCTCTGACAAATGTATCAGAACCAATTCAATACGTAGCCATGAAAGCCCTCGAAGCTGACACTACTGATAATACTAAAACCATTAAAACTAGACTAGAAGCTGTGGTAAAAAAGGCAAAGAGTATGGAAATTGAGTTTGTGGAGCCAGATGGCGCAATGTATCTCTTTGCCAAGGTGAAAAAGCCACATTTTGACTCTGTTGAGTTTACAAACAAGCTTTTAGATCATGGTGTTGCGATAGCCCCTGGTGAAGGGTTTGGGAATTACCAAGAATTTGTCAGAATATCTGTTTGTCAGCCAGAAGAAACACTTAACCAAGGAATGAAGATAATAGAAGAAGTAATGAGGACAGAAAAATGAAGAAGAAAATAGCTATAATTGGTTCAGAGGTACAAATAGGCAAATGGTTCACAAAGTACTTTCTTGAGAAAGATTTTGAGGTGATTGGTTTTGATGCCGAAAAAGAG
>JBARDK010000053.1:0-2969 GCA_049795075.1 Nitrosotalea sp.
GGCTACCGAGAAGTAACCAAACCGATAATTACCAAATGTTTCATAGTAAATTATGCCTGCATCAATAGATAGTAGTCCTGATGACATACCAAAAACAGAACAACATTTTTCCAAGCTACATCGTAAAACTCTACGTAGAGAGTTCTACACTCTTGCGATAAAATTTGTTTTGGTATCAGTAGGTTCATGGATTTCCCTCCACCTGTTTGAATTATTTGTAGCACCATCGCTTGGTGTCACGCACACTCACATTCAGATTGTAAGTGTCATAGCCATAGTAATCATAGCATTTGCCGTAATAACAGCAACAAGACGTTTGCTTAAGGAATTTGCAAGTAAAACACACCCACAGTTTTCTGCCAGCTTGACATTTTTTATAATAATATTCATCTCCCTTATTGCAAGTTTTGCCATTTTGCATCAATTAAACGTCAACCCACAAGAGATTCTAATCAGTGGCGGGGTAGCTGCAATAATTTTAGGTATCGGACTATCCACTATCATAGGAAACATACTTTCAGGTGGATTGATACTTACAACGTACCCAGCCAAGATTGGAGACTACATTCATGTTGTAAACGATAACATTCAAGGAAAGATTGATGAGATCAACATGTTTTACACAAAAATACAAACTGATGAAGGCAAAGAATACATCATACCAAACAACGCAATAATACAAGGCAATGTCAGAATGCTAAAGGACATTCCAATTGCGGAACAGTTGCCCTATTCCGAAGGTGATTTGGTAGAGATAGCAGGCCCACTTGAAAAATATATTGGAACTGTAATCAAAATCACGTCAAAATTTACTACAATCCTAAATGACGAGCGAACCAAGGAATACATTTTGGCAAACAGCATGATTTTGCAAGGCAATTTTACTATAGTAAAACATAGGGCAAAATCTTAGAGATTAATTGCCACCACCATTGACTTTGATCTGAGCCATGTTTCGCTGTTCAATATACATCTGTACTCTGGTGTCTGAACAAAACGGATAGGTTTGCTCCTGACCCTTATTTTGTTGACAGAATGTTGATACTTGCAACATTTCTTGGTCACAATCTGAGGTGGGGTTTGATACACACGAGTCTATATCGCTTGCAATTGTGCTTATTGTATCAGGAGATTGTGTATTAGTAGAAAACGGCGAGTTTTCCTGGTCGCCTGATTGTTGATTAAAAAGTGGAAACCCAATAAAGATAAAGAAAAAAACTGACGAGATAGCAAGTATGACTCCAGTAATGATTCCTCTATTTTTGTTCATCAAGTTTGTTTTATCTCCTCTAAATTATAACCAATGTGGAACTAGGTTACTGTTATTTTCATGGTAAGAGGCGGTGACAAGGCATCAGGATTGCTTATTCCTGACCAAACAAAGATCTGCGCGGTATAATTTCCAGGTGCCGTTGGTGTCCAAGATTGTGACGGGTTAAGTGACTGTCCAGCACTTAGTGTTCCAGTAAGCCATGAAAGCTGAATCGCAACTCCATTCTTGTCTAGCACTTGAACGATATATGCAAATGGTTGGTCTGTGTTAAGACCACTTGTTAGATCGGCCGAGATTTGCACTTGCTTATTTGTAGGCACTGTCCAGACTCCGTTTTGCAGAGTGGCTGACACTCCCCCGGAAAGCTGTGAGTGTGCTAACGGTATTGTTGATGACAAGACAAATATCATCATGACTGCAAAGGCAAGCCAACTTTTCATCTAGATTGCTTTTGTCTAGTCCCATTTTTTAGGGTTTGTTATCTTGGACTAGTTCTTTCTTCGTTTGATTGCGAGTGTTTTCTGTACTTCGTTAATACTGCTCAGGAACTTTTGCTTTGCCTCATACTCATCTGTTACCTTGATTACAATCTCAGTAGGAGAAAACATGACATCTTTTACAAGTATGGGCGAGCTCAATCCTAAAAGCTCGCTTAGTATGTCAAATATGCTCCTAAACGTGGAACCGCCTTTGTACTTGAAAAGAGTGTTACCATCTGCAATCTTCGGATTTGGTTCTAGTGGAATCACAAGTTCTTGCGATGTAAATTCGGTGATAAATGTAGAAATGTCTTCGTTTATCTTAGTTGTTAGAGCCTCCTTTTCTCCCATGAGTCTTTCCTTTGCAGATTCCAAATCTTTTGTGGCATCGTTGTATTGCTCACCAATCATCTTTGCAAAATTTGATTCAGTTGATATTTTGAGGGGAATTTCATGAATTCGAAAATTTATTGTAGATAACTCGTCTTCAACATCAGTTAGTTGCTGCCTATTTTTCTTAATTTGGGTTGCAACTTGTTCCAAGAAATTAAAGTCTGCCATATCTAAGCACTAAACTGATGAACGACGTCCATTAGGCTTTGTTTGAACTCTTCAGTTGTTAGTCCCCACTTGCCGTATTCTTCCTTGTATCCATCCCAAGAAGCTTCTGCTTCGCTTGCAATTTCTAAAATCTTGGGCCCAATTGCCTTTGTGTTTACAAGTATTGTGATATTAGCTTGTTCTGTCTCCAGTATAGGAATCTTGACAAATATCATCCTAGAGTCTTCAATATGGAACCTGTCCTTTATCATGTTCTTTAGGATCTCTCTTTCCTTTACATCAAATTCTCCCTTGATTTTGACTAGTGCAACACAAGAATCTCGTTGTCCTCCCTTGTCTCTGATATCATTTTCGTCGATATCAAACAATACGGCATCGTCTTTTTTGTGAATGTGATCTACAATTGCATCCATGGTATTTCCCTTTCCTGCAGATCTCAAGTCATCTCCCCATTGCCTGTCCTCTGGGATGACTGGAATCACCCACGCCACTGCAAATCTTGGCTTCTTTGTTGCAAGCCATGTCCTATAGTTTGACATGTCCCACTCTGTCTCTCTTGCAAATGATGCGACAAACATGGACATTGCGTTTGCAGCAATCAGGTTCATGCCTTTGTAATCCTTCCAGCCTATTTCATGTTCCTTTGGAAGATCATC
>JBARDK010000054.1:0-2487 GCA_049795075.1 Nitrosotalea sp.
GCTCAAACGAGTAAAGGACATGGAATCTCGGGGAATAATAAAGAACTACTCTCTAGTTGTAGACCACAAGAAATTGGGTTATGATGTAACTGCCATAATAGAGATAACAGTAACCAAGAATCTAACAGAAATCGAAAAAAAACTGGCACAAATTTCCAATATATATGAGGTATACGATACTACTGGAACTTCTGATTGCATAGTAGTTGGAAGCTTCAAAAATACAAGCGAACTGGGAAAATTTACAAAAGAATTACTGGACAATCCTTCAGTCTACAGAACAAATACTCACATTGTTTTAGAGAAGGTGAAGGAAGATTTCAGATTCCCGTTATAATGTGAAATTTTGATTTGCAAGTCTTACAGGATTTAAATTAAAAAAAAGAAAAGTAGAAGATTTTGTTTTGGGGAGTGATTTATCTTCTACTTGTTTCAGAAAATATCTTCTGCAACTTTGATTCAAGCTCTTTTTTGCCCTCTGCCTGCATTAGCATTGATTGCCAGACTTTACCAGCCGTTTCAATCATTGCATCTGCAGATTTGTCCAATCCAGGTCCAAAACTGGCATCTATTCTCTTTTTGAGTCGTTCTACATGGACTTGGTACATTGCATCATGAAATGCCTTGTGTAACATCTCCATTGACATTTTTACAGGATCAGCTGTTCCACAACCACAGTCATTGCATTCCATTTCGGAGCAATTGCATGAGCACGTTGCATGTTCTTCTATATCACATGTTCCTGATTTGCATTCCATATTACTTTCTTATAGTCACTATAGAAAGGTAAGTATATAAATTGGAAAGTAACTAGTTTGAAAGTAAGTGAGATTGTAGTAAGTTGATGCCAAAGTTGAGTAGTATCTTTGCTGCTTTTACAAAACTGGAAGAAGGAAAAGATAACAGTATTACAATAAAGCCAATTCATTTTTCTGAGAATTTTTCCCAAAGCCTTTGTATCTTTTCATCCATCGTAAATTTTTCAAGTTTACAGGACATCTCACCATCTCTGAACTTTACCTCTATGCCTGAGACCAAACTCTTATAGTAACTTTCATCAAGACCCTCAAGCGTACGTAAAACCTTGGTCTTCTTTATCAGAACCAGATTTTCCAAGTTCTTGATCTTTCTATAGGTTGTCGAAGCAGGAATGCCAAGTTTTACTGATATTTCTTGAGTACTGAGCTCATTTTTTGCCAGTATTGAGAGTATCTTTCTGGCATATTCATCTCCAAGTATGGCCAGTATCTCATCATCGTTTGTCATTTTTCAGCTTTTCTTGACTGCTATGATTAGTACGATAAATCCAGCTATCTCAAATCCTTCTTCTATTACATTTTGCAAGTCCTCGCCAGCAAATGAAAATGCGTATTCAATGACAGTCTCTCCAAGGACCAAAAGTGTGAATCCTATGACTAGAAGGGCCATAGGGAGATATTTTGTTCTCTTGAACGCTTTAGCAGCAAAGAAGACAAGTAAAAATCCAACTATGAGATGTGCGGCAAGAAGTACATAATGGGTAATTGTTGATTCAACCATTGTCTACATCAACTTGTCATATTTGGTTCAATAGATACTTTTTCATGGGCCAGATTCTGTTGACTCGGAAGAACCTGACTCATTGCCTGCAGGTTCTCCAGTTGGAGATTTGATCTGCGATTGATTGCTTTCTTGTAGGTTTAATGCCTTTTCTGTGTTCTCCTCGGCGGGTAGTTCTATTTTCTCTCCCATGATTGATTTTACACCAATCGTTGCAGCAATAATGACAATTCCAACTGCAATAACTATAATGATTTTTTTATTCATGACAATCAATTCTTTATAATGCATAATATGCTAACTACCATTCTCATTGACGGGAATGGTAGGTATTTTATTATGAATGCGCAGGTAACGATAATTTCTGTTAATGTCCTCAAATACTAAAACTGTAATAACACTAGGTATAGCTGTCGCTGCAATTATTATTGCCCTAATTGCTATAACAATACCCGTCCTGACCACATCACAAGCAAATAATCAGAACACGCTCCAAACAAGCAACAATCAGCAACATTACACTGGAGAAAAGAGAGAATTTTGGCTGTTCGATAGTGATATTCCTGGTTTTAATGAGACCCAAATGGGAATGCCGCATGATGTTTACAGCATGCCTGTCATGGCAGTCTTCAAAGATGATAAAGTGATAATCCACTTCTTCAACATTGAGCAACCTGGTGGAGATAATCATTCGTTTACTATCTTTGACAAGTCATACAACATCAACACTGTTTTACATCCAGGCGAGAATAAAACTATAACATTTGATGCAAATGTCACTGGAATATTTACTTATTATTGCACATTTCACCAGCCTACAATGAGAGGCCAGCTCATAGTACAACCTCCGCCATATTGAAATAATTTCAGATAGAGTTTATTCCAAAAGATACTTTATACAAGTCACAGATGAGAAGAGCATAATAGGAAAGAGTGGATAAGATAAAC
>JBARDK010000055.1:0-4162 GCA_049795075.1 Nitrosotalea sp.
CAGTAAGAGACAAAGACTTTGAGAATGTCAAAGCAGATGACGGATATAGAAGAATTGTCGAGGTCGTAGTATTAGAATCAGTAAGACAGGGATATCACAAGGTTGGCCAGATAGTTTGGACAACCATGTTAGGTAAGGCAGAGATAGAGGACGCGGCAAGAAAATTGGTGGAAAAAGGCCTACTGATAAAAGAGGAAAGAAACGCCGGTTTGTCTAAGATAGAAGAATTTGAGATTGCCCCCGAGTTGGCTGCTAAGATAGGTGTTGAAAAGAAAGGGCTCTTTGGCACAACAAAAAAGAGCAATCCACTATTGATTCAACATCTAAAAGAAATTAGCGAGGCAGTTCAAGCTGTCAAGTCTGCAATAGAGAAAGGAGATGTTAACGAAGTAATTGCAAAGATGGATGTATTCATTGATCCTAGCAAAAGAGGCGCACAGATGATAGAACACTTTTTTGAAGAACATCGAGATATCAGATTATTCAAGATTAGATTAATTGACAAAGGTTATGAATACTTGCGAGCAAATAAACAGAAAATGATAGATCTCTTTGACCACATTGAGAGTCAAACTACAAAGAAACTAAGAAGCGAGACTACACAAAATACCTAAAATATTATTCCGCCGAGAGATCCCAATAGTTTGCGTCTTTTTGTTTTTCAACTGGTTTCTCTAATGACTCCCATTCCTTAAACGAACGAACGTAAAGTTTTACATTTTGAATTCCTATCGACTTTAATGCATAGTACCCCAATCCTGAAAGGGTTCCCACACTTCCGCAATATGTAACCACTTCAGAGTCAGAAGATATGTTTCGGTTCTGTAGAAGTCTTCTCAATTCATCTTTTGATCTTAGTATATTTTGAGGAGAGGCAAGCATTCTATATGGAATGTTAATGGCACCAGAAATATGATGTTCAAGAAAGTTTAGCCTTTCCCTATTGTCCATCAATATGGCGCCTTTCTCTTTGGCAGGCATAAGATAATCTGCAGTTGCAAGAATTTGCGGTTGTAACTTTAGAGAATGTGTTTTCTTTCCAAGAGATGGAGATTCAAGACTTGTTTCAAGTCCAAGTTTTTTCCACGATCCGTATGTAATGTCTAATAAGGAAACTTCTTCATGACCAATATACTGAAGAGCCCATGCCACCCGTGATGCCAAGGCGCCAAATGTGTCATCATATACAACAACATGTGTTTCGTCATCAATACCAAAAGATTGTGTGTGTTGAAGAATCTTTTCTGGACTGTCATCAGAGAGAAGAGTTGATAATGGAAAATTAATTGCTCCAGGCACATGCCCTTGTTTGTAATCTTCTTCTTTCCTTATGTCAAGTACCGTGGCACTCTTGTCCCTAATCTCTGATCGCAAGGTATCGGCATCAACTGTTATTCTGGTAATCTTTTCTTTGCTCAAGCAGCACATTCGCCCCTTCCAGTTTTTGCATGATAACTTCCATCGTTTCCATAATCGACGTAAAAGTCCGGATCTTGCTCAATTGTAGGGGGTACTACAACAGGCTTTAACAATTCCTTGATATCATTAATTGATTTAATCGCGGGTCCACCGTTACCTTCAATAACTCTATGAATCCAAGAATCCAAAACTTCACCAGGCCTTTTTTCCGATTTGAAGATCTCAATTATTTTCAAAATTGTTGGGATGACTCTCTTTGTGGGAACCTTGGTAGTCATTAGTCCTAGCATTGAGTTTCCGTCGGCTCTTCCACCCAACGACATCGTATACTGTGGATACATATCCTTTCCTAGTCTTCCCCCTCCGCCATAAAATCCAATTGTCGCGATTTCATGTTGGCCACATGAATTTGGACAACCACTTATCTTAATTGTAGAATCTCTCAGGTCATCATCTTCATCAAGTTTTAGCTCAAGAAATTTTCTTTGGACTTCTTTTGCGAGCCTATGAGAATTAGTCAATGCAAGATTACACGAGGTGGTACCAGAACATCCCACAACTGATGCCATAGTTAATGCACCAGGATTTGCAAGGCCAACCTCTAACAATTGGGCATAAAGTTTTGGAAGATCTTCATCCCTTATCCATCTAAACACTATATCTTGAGCAAATCCAGTTCTAATTCGTCCCTCTGCAGAAAATTCTCGAGCCATGTCAGCAACAGCACGTAATTGACTTGCTGTAATGTCACCTGACTCTAGCGTAATGAATGCTGCACTGTAACCTTGTTGCTTTTGCTTCATGGTATTAGTTTTGAGCCATCTAGACAATCCTGGTGGGTGCGATGGATTTTCTGAACTAATTGAGACTTTACGCAGTATTTCAGGAGTCTTGTCGAGATCAAGTTTTATCACAACAGATTGTGTTAGTCTTACCATCGTTCTTTCTTTTAGTACAATATTTTGGAATTTTTCCCATCCAAGTTCATTTACAAGATATCTCATTCTATTTCTTGCCATATTTTCACGGTTGCCCATTCTATCATAGACTCTAATGACTGCAATTATTGTATAGAGTAAATCTTCTTCTGGAGTAAATTCTTCAAGTTGATACCCTACAAATGATTGGGCGCCAAGCCCACCGCCTAAGAAAACCTTGAATCCATTCTGTAGTTTTCCGTTAATTTCTGTTCTTTGCGGTATAAGACCAATATCCACTATCCTTGCCATTCCATGTTTCTCACAACAGGTATAATTGATCTTGAATTTTCTTGGAAGTGATTGATTCATAGAATTTCGTAGTAGAAACTTTGCTGTTGATAATGCATATGGTGTCGGATCAAATATTTCGTTAGGACATATACCTGCAAGAGGGCTACACATTACATTTCTTACTGAATTACCACATGCTTCTCTTGACGTTAATCCAATTTCTGCCAGCCCGCGCATAACCTCAGAAACATCTTCCAGTGCAACCCAATGAAGCTGGAAATTTTGTCTTGTAGAAACATGTGCACTTCCAATTGAAAACGATTCGCTCAGTTCTGCCATTTTTTCAATTTGCTCTGGATAAACTTCGCCAGCCGGAATTTTAACACGAATCATGCTGTAATCATCAGTCATTCTGCTACCATATGCTCCATGTTGAAGCCTAAATCTTCGTAGATCGTCACGGCTAATCTTGCCTTGCCTGAAGAGTTTTACCATTTCTGCAAATTTTTCAGCTTCCTCTAGACGCCCCCATTGTATTTTGGGTTTTGGAAGGTTATCAGGCCTGGACTGAGAAAGGCTTGTCTTACTCAATTATTGTAGCTACTTTGTGAAGTGCATATAAATTTTAAACTAGACGCCAGATATGTACTAGCCAAGGAGATAGTGGCAGGATTTTCCACTCATCATGTATATCAAAAAAGCGAATTCCATTAAGAAAAGACCGCCCTTTCCGAATAACAACATCAGAAAAGAGTTAAATGAAGATCGACGAGGAAAAATCGCGTGTCAGATAAAATCAAGATTGCAGTTGCTGGATGTGGAAATGTGACATTAACTCTGATAAAAGGTTTAGAATTCTACAAGAACTCAATAGAAGGGCTTTGGCACCCAAAGATTTCGGGGTTAACTCTGAACGATATAGCAATCTCAGCAGTTTTTGACGTAGATCCTTCCAAAGTAGGAAAAAAAGTGGGTCAATTAATCACAGATTACGAAACAGGTTTTTCAGACATTGTAATTCAGTCTGGAATAATGTCAGATCCAATACCTTCCCACATTAACCAGAGCGGTCAGATAAAATCTGTAAGTTATGATGAATTTGTCAAATCCCTCAAGGCCGTCAACCCAGATTTTCTCGTTAACGTGATTTCTTCTGGACTTGATAAAACATCAGAAAAATATTCGGAAGCAGCATTAGATGCTGGCTGCTCTTTTTTTAATGCTACATCTTCCAAGACTGTAACCGACAAGACAAAAAAAGCATTTGAAACAAAGGGACTAATGATTCTAGGAGACGATTTGATGAGTCAATTTGGTGGGACTGCTTTTCATCGAGGAATGATAGATTTTATGACAAATCGAGGCATCAAGATCCAGAAAGCATACCAGCTTGATGTTGGGGGAAATCAAGATACCATGAATACAATGGCCGAAGAAATAAGAGAAAAAAAGAGAAGCATCAAAACAGAATCCATTGCAATTGAAACACCATATCCTTTCAGGTCTACTGCTGGTACGACTGAATATGCAGA
>JBARDK010000056.1:0-1798 GCA_049795075.1 Nitrosotalea sp.
AGAGGACGATACTGACGTAGATAAAGAGGCAGAATTAGAAGCTAGGAAGGCATATCTTGAAGAAGCTCGATCTCAAGAAGCGGCCGACGATTAAGTTTAGTCGTATTTCTTTCATACATCTTAGATCATAAACATTTATCCGTAATAGCGCGATTAAAGAGTCATGAGGGCTTTATGCTTGATTACCGTGAAGCCCGGAAAGGTAGACAATGTCATAAAGATATTGCAAAAAATACGAAAAATCGTTAAAGAAATCATGATAGTTACAGGTAGGGCCGATATCATAGTGGTTTTACAAGGTACCATAGACGAGATAAACAACATGGTGATAGATTTCAAGAAAATAAAGGAAATTGTATCAACGGAGACCCTGATTGAAGTGGAGGTTGATTTAGGTTGGTCAAAGCCGTAGTCCTAGTCAAATCACCCAAAAAACTGATCGCCGCAAGGCTACGCATGGTAAAGTCAGTTTACGACTCTTTTGCCGTAAGCGGCCAATTTGACGCCATAGCCCTAATTGACGTAAAAGAACTGGCGGAGATCAAGGAAGTAACTACTGAGATTCAGAACATACGCGGCGTGGAACGAACGGAAACCATGGTTCAAGTGGTATAGCATAACGGTTTTAACATTGGAGTTTTTAATTGTTATATGAACATAAAGCATCTTGGAAGCGTAATAATAGCGGTTTCCAACTTGGAAAAATCTATCAAGTATTATAATGAGATAATAGGACTGCCCATCAAGAACAACCGAGGCGATTGGGCAGAATTGGGAAGAGATGGGGCTACAGTAATACTGCATCCTTCCTCAAGACCCATCAACACTGGAACATCCATTGAAAATGGTATTGTGATTGGTCTTATTGTAGGAGATATTGAATCTGCGGTACAAGAACTCAAATCAAGTAATGTTACAATATATCGAGAAATTACTGTACATAAAGTAGGAAAGAATTGTATAGTTCTTGACCCAGACAAGTATATGATCTCTTTGTTTGAACCATCGGCTGAAGGCGGTCCACGACAAGCAAGAGGTTTTCATGGCTTTGCGCCTGTCTAAATTACTTTTTTAATTTTTGCAATAATTTTTGCAATTGCATCTACGGTTACATTTTTGCCTATTGAGACATAGTAGATTCCTTCTTTACTTTGGAAAACTACTAGAGTTATTTTATCATGTTTGAAGATAGCATAGTTCATCTCCCCTATTGCAATGTCTATTTTGTTGCGCATGTTAAACATGGTGGACACCAAAAAGAATTCGTTTCTTGCAGATTCTGATTTTAAAAGAATGTTAGTTCCAGGTTTTATCATTCCAGTCAGTGTCCGTCCATATGCGTTTACAAGTCCCACATATCGGATTGAAGGAGACAAGCCAATAATCTGTTGACACTTCTTTTTGTATTTGGAAATTTCTTCGTTCCATTTTTGATTTGGTGTTTTGCTCACAAGAAACGTAATGTGTTATGGCTTTATAAAGTTCGACCTAGTTTTTCTTTTCTTTGTTTTTGTTAGCCTTCAGGACAGAATTTTCTTGTTGTAATCTCTCGTTTTCTTCTCGTAATGTCTCTACTGCCTGTATTTTTGCATGCATTGGATGTCCTGGCATGAACTGGCTCGGAGATAGATTAAACAATCCTGATGCATAATGCTGGAACATTGCATGATGACCATCTAGTCTTCCCATCATGGCATCTTTGTCACGAACTATGACATCCTTGATTTTACTGACATTCGACATGCCAAGTGGTGAATTTGCTCTCGGTGGGAGCCTTGGAAAAGCAAAAGGAGAATTA
>JBARDK010000057.1:0-10210 GCA_049795075.1 Nitrosotalea sp.
TTGGAATATTTGCTCCAACTATGACATTTTCGGTAACTCCTTTGAGTTCTTCTACCTCTCCTGCCAATGCAGCTTCTGCAATAGTAGGAACAGTAATCTCAAATGCCGCTCTTGCCAACACGCTGGTCTTTGTACCTGCAATTCCATGTCTTCCAATTTGTTGCAGGTATCCTCTAGAACACATCAAGTCTGCCACCAACATGATATATCTAACGTCAACTTCAAGACCCTGATCTTCAAGAGTTGAGTTCAGCTCGTTTATCAATGAATTGCGAGCAGCTTCTATACCAAGTGTGTTTGCTATCTCAAAGACATTGTTTGTTCTAATGTTCTTCTTGTCAATACCATCAACTTCCATTACCTTAGCAATGTTTGATCCTGATGTTTGGATAACCCATTCATCTCCTTGCTGTACAATTGTCACACGTTCCACATCGGTCACTCCCTTGACTGTTGCTGAAAGAACCTTGTTTCTCATACCAAGTATTGTCTGGGCATCAGATTCTTCAGGAAGAGTAAGTGTAATGGAATGGCCGCTAGGCTCAATTTCAAATTTCTTCTTCGATGACTGTAATGCCATTACAACATCTTCAACGGTACAAGCTCTTTCTTTTAGCCTGTCTTGATTTAGATTCAGTTTTATTTTTGTTGAATAGTCAGTCTCCGTACTTGTGATTAATGCACTTATCTTAGTATGCAAAATTTCTCGTGCTACCTTGATTGCCTTTTCTTTTGATTTTTTGTGATGTTCCTCCAAGTAGATGTCCATGGTTGGAGTGACTGGCTTCTTTCGTGCATCTACAAGTTCAATAAGTCTTGGAAGTCCCAGTGTGACGTTTCTCTCTCTAATACCCGCAAAGTGGAAAGTTCTAAGTGTCATCTGTGTACCAGGCTCACCTATTGATTGTGCTGTGACAACACCTACTGCTTGTCCTGGTTCAACCTTGGCGGTATCGTAAAGTTCCAATGCTTTCTTCAGCACCTTCTCTACTCCATCTCTGCTGAGCTTCGACTCTGCCAGAGCATCGTGAACAGTTTGAAACAAGCGCGGATTGAATGTCTTTGTGTATTTTTTTACAAGGTCTTCAACATCTTCCTTGGTTGCTTTCTTTCCAGAGTCAATGATACTTTCAGATTCGATTAATCTAGAAATTCTAAATGCCTCACCATGATCACTTTTTGAAACATCAATTCCGTCTTCACCATACAGGAACTGTATGATGTGGCCATGTGGATCTCTTACTGTCTGATCATATTCTAGTTTGAGATGCTCTAGTGCATTTATCAATCTCCTTTGCATGTATCCGCTTTGCTGAGTTCTTACTGCAGTGTCTACAAGACCCTCTCTTCCACCCATTGCGTGAAAGAAAAATTCTAGTGTTGATAGACCATCCCTATAGTTTGATTTTACAAACCCTCTAGAATCAGGATTTGTATCGTTTTCTTTGAAATGTGGTAATGCTCTGTTACTGTAACCTTTGTGAATTCTTCTACCTCGAATTGACTGTTGACCTAACGCACCTGCCATCTGACCAATATTCAGAGAAGAACCTCTTGCTCCAGTTGTTGCCATAATTCTACCTGCGTTTGTTTCATCAAATGATTTGTCAGCCATACTACCTGCCCTATCTCTTGCTTTTGATAGTTCGTTTACAATGTAAGCTTCAAGAGCTTCTTCAGCCGAGAGACCTCTGCTAAGCTGTAATGTTCCCTTCTTTGCCTGCGATATGAAATCATAGACCTTGTCATAAGATTCTTGAATGTCCCCCAATATGGAATCCTTGGTCTTCACTGAAAGTTCCAAGTCAGCATATCCATAGCTAAATCCATATCCTGTGATATACTGCTTTAATATGATTAGAATAGAATTGAGAAAATTCTTTGCTTCCTCGAAACCATAATCTTTAGCTATTCTATGTAGAACACTATCAGGTTCTTCTGCGCCTATTGACGCCTTGTCTATTACACCGCTTACAAGTTGACCGTTTTTAATTACGACATCCTTTGCTGGCCCCTTGGTTCCTTTAGACCATTTTGATGTAATGACATAGTTGAAATCTTTTGGTAAGAATAGTGAGAATAGCTGTTTACCCGTATATAGTGGACCGCCCTTTCCTTTGATCTGAGGTTCTGGGAATGTATCGGCATATCCACCTAACATTGCCAAATTTGCAAATTCTTGTGGAGTAAGGGTGGTATCGTCTTTTGTCAGCAAGTATGCTCCTGTAATAAAGTCACGTAGTGCACCAATTATTGGTCCTCCATATCTAGGCGAGATTATTTGATCCTGCACTCGCATTAGGAGAATGGCTTCAGCTCTTGCCTCCTCGCTTTGAGGTACATGAAGATTCATTTCATCCCCATCAAAATCTGCGTTGTAGGGAGGGCATACTGAAGGATGTAATCTGAAAGTCTTGTTTGGTAAGACCCTAACGTAGTGTCCCATGATAGACATTTGATGCAATGACGGTTGTCTGTTGAACATCACAATGTCTCCATCAGATAGATGTCTTTCAACAAGATAGCCTATCTCTATATTGTTAGCAATTGTCTCCCTGTCCTCAACAAAGTCTAATCTTATCTTTACACCATCTGGTCTTACAATGTAATTAGCGCCAGGATATTTGGTAGGACCATTGATGACAAGTTTCTTCAATCTCTCAATATTCCATTCCGTTACAACTTCTGGAATTGTGAGTTTTGTTGCAACAGATTCTGGAACTCCAACTTCAGAGATAGCTAGGTTTGGATCTGGTGAGATTACAGTTCTGCTGGAAAAGTCTACTCTTTTTCCAGAAAGAGAACCTCGGAATCTACCTTCCTTTCCTTTCAATCGTTGTGTCAAAGTCTTGAGCGGCCTGCCGGATCTGTGATGGGCCTGTGGTATGCCAGATACTTCATTATCAAAATATGTTGTAACATGATATTGTAACAAATCGACAAGATCTTGCACAATGAGGGGCGGGGTACCAGCTTCCTTGCTTTCCTTTAGCCTTTGATTTACTCTTATGATATCAACAAGTTTGTGTGTCAAGTCATCTTCAGATCTAATTCCGGTTTCTAAAATTATCGAGGGTCGTACTGTAACAGGTGGTACAGGTAAGACCTGGAGCACAAACCATTCAGGTCTAGCAGTTGTTGGATCATACCCAAGTAGTTTCAGGTCATCATCTATCATATGAGAGAATCTTTCACGAATGGTAATTGGAAGTAATCTATTTTCTCCTAGCTCTGTTCGTTCAATGAAAATTGTGGGTTTTGTAAATATCATCTCGTATTGCGATTTTCCACAATGAGGGCATGTCTTCTCTTTCTTTGCCCTCTCAATTATTTCATCAGGAATATGTTTAATCGAGATTACGTTGTACGCAGCCTCTTTTTGGATTATTTTGTGATATTCTTCAAGTTCTTCTTGCGGTATCTTTAGTCTAGCACACGACCTACAAGTGGTTAACAGAAGCTTGTAGATGTTATCAATAAATGCAATATGCAATACAGGTTCTGCAAGCTCAATGTGACCAAAATGCCCCGGACATCTAGCTGCAGTGTTTCCGCATGTAAGACATTTTTGACCTGGTTCAAGAGTACCGAGTCTACCATCCATCAATCCACCTTGAACAGACATTCCATCTTCATCATAAGTTTCAGGGGCTGTGATCTCTGCAACAGAATATTTCCTTATTTCGGTTGGAGACCATACCGAAAACTTGATTCCATCAATTACTTTGATTGTTTCAACTGCCATTAGACTCTCTCCTTTATCAAAAGTCTTGGCGCTACATCAAGGCTCATCATTTCCTGTAATAGAAGTTTAAAGGCGTAAGCTACTGAGATTGATGTCACCTTTGCTTTATCTCCACATACCCTACAGACAAATCGTCTTTGTTTGATATCATAATATGACACAAGCCCACATCTTTCACAAATATAGATTTCAGCCTTGTCAGATTCGTCAAGAAGTCTATCCTTTAACATCATGGATGCGCCATATGCAATAAGACAGTCTCTTTCCATTTCACCAAATCGTAGACCACCACCTCTTGCACGACCTTCTGTTGGCTGTTTTGTCAACATCTGTACTTGGCCTCTTGCCCTTGCATGTATCTTATCTGCAACCATGTGGTGTAATTTTTGATAGTATACAACACCAACGAAAACATCAACTGAAAACGCCTTACCTGTCCTACCGTCGTACATCATCTCCTTACCTGAATACTTGAATCCCGCAGTCTCCAAAACACCCTTAATGTCTTCTAATTTTTCACCAACAAATGCAGAGCCATCCATCTTTGATCCACGCAAGGCTGCAGCTTTTCCTGTTACAGATTCAAGAAACATTCCCACTGTCATTCTAGATGGGAAAGCATGAGGGTTTATCATAACATCTGGTACAACGCCATCAGCAGTATAGGGCAAGTCCTCATGGTTTACAAGTAATCCCACGACTCCTTTCTGTCCATGTCGTGATGCAAACTTGTCTCCAATCTCAGGAATTCTCACATCTCTTACTCTAATTTTGTACATTCTGCCACCATCATGAGATTGTGTCATGACAACGGTATCTACAACACCGTTCTCGGATGGTCTTACACCTATTGATGTATCTCTTCTATATGGTCCCTTTACCTCAAACTCCCTATATTCCTCCATAAATCTAGGAGGGCTTGTTTTTCCGATGAGTATGTCTCCACCCTGAACGGTAGACTCTGTTGCGATGACTCCATCTTCTTCTAATAATCTATATGCTTTGTCGCCACGAAATCCACGAATGTTTCCATCTGCAGTTGGAATCTCAAAATTATCTCTCATTCCTCCAGGATATTGTTTAGCTTCTGCCTCGTAGATTCTATAGAAGAAGGTTCTGCCCAATCCTCTATCAATAGATGATTTACTCAATACTATTGCATCCTCAATATTGTAACCGTCAAAAGGTAATACTGCAACAACACAGTTTTGTCCTGCTGGTCTATCTTCGAGTCCTAACAGACCCATTGCCTTTGTTGTAACAATTGGAGTTTGTGGGTACAGCATAAGATGTTGCCTAACGTATGTACTTGCATTCATCAATGGGGTTGAGAAACCAAGACTTTGTTTTGCCATGGCTGATTCATATGTATTTCTTGGAGATTGATTATGTTCTGGATATGGTATGATTGATGCACCAGCTCCGAGAATTGCAGATGGAAATATTTCCATATGGGTGTGTTTTTTCATGTCTGTTTCATCTATTGCAATGTAACAGTTTTCTTCTTCATTTGCATCAACTAGCTCAATTACGCCCATATGCAAAAGATCTGTCCATGACGAAAATTTTTTGCTAACTTTGTCTATTAGCTCTTGTGTTAATAGTAATTTATTGTCCTTAATTACAATCAAGGGTCGTAGAACTCTACCCGCATTGCAGTTTACATAAAGTCTCTTAGTTGAACCTTCCACACTAGATTGATACAAGAAAATGCCAACGTGTGGATGAATCTTATAGTTCCTTCTAAGTTCTCTTAATGAATCTACAAGTTTCTGTCCATCTTTGTAATATCCTATCAATCTCCCATCGACGAAAACTCTCGTCCCTTCCTTTTTCAGATCATCTTTTGCGTCAGAAACATAAGTTGCACCGAGATCGTAGAGCTTTTCAATTATATCTTCTGATGCTACGTTTACTGATATTATAGCAGACAGTGCCAAATTCTTTACCAAACCACAATTAGATCCCTCAGGAGTTTCGCTTGGACATATTCTTCCAAAATGAGTAGCATGTAAGTCTCTTGCCTCGAAGTTAGGTTGACTTCTACTAAGTGGTGATTGTATTCTTCTAAGATGACTTATTGTAGATAGATAATTTGTTCTGTCCAAAAGTTGTGTAACACCGA
This sequence comes from Nitrosotalea sp., assembly GCA_049795075.1. Classification (GTDB taxonomy): domain Archaea; phylum Thermoproteota; class Nitrososphaeria; order Nitrososphaerales; family Nitrosopumilaceae; genus Nitrosotalea. Next base: position 5,871 of record JBARDK010000057.1, read on the forward strand.
CACGGCCTCTTCCCCAGTTTCCTGTTGCTATTGCATTGTTTAGTTTATCCGTAACTATACCTGGCCTAACTGCTGCCGCAACTGCGTTTATTCCTCTTTTTTGTCCTGATCTTTCAAGCTGATATTTCATATCTCTTACCAGATTTCTGAAGGCTGTTCGGAAAAGGTCAGCAAGCATTTGACCTGCGAATTTTATGACTTTATTTCCATAATGATCTTTGTCATCAGGAGTAATCCATCCTAGCTTCAGTTCAATTAATTTGCAAGTTGCTTCACCGAGAAATAGAGACTTTTCCTTTCTATTATCAGGATGTTTTCCCAAGTGCGGTAGGAGGCCCCAGTCAAGCAAAGTCTCTGCTCTCTTTATCTGGAATTCTTCTAGCATACCTGGCGCAATTCTCTTGCTGATATACACTATAGCGTCTTTGGCCGTTGGTACATCACCTGATTTTTCAAACGAGGCTTCTAGTTCATCTTGAATCTCATCAACTAGAGAAACCGCTGCCGCAATTTCTCGATCAGATTCAAGTCCCAACGCACGCATTAAAGTAACTACAGGAATATCTACAGGAGAACCTGGAATCTTTGCTACTATCAGGCCGTCATTTTTCATTACAAGTTCAAGTTTTGCTCGATAGCCTACAATGGATGAATATACTTTGGCTTTGAAAACTGTATTGCCCCCAACAGTTTCCTTATCAACTATAATTTTATTGTAAGAAAGATCTTCCAATCCAACAATGACACGCTCAGAACCATTGATGATAAAATAACCACCTGGATCATTTGGATCCTCGCCATATTCTATGAGTTTTTGTTCAGAGAGGTTATGCAAAATACAAGCATTGGATCTAACCATAACTGGCATGTCACCTATGTGAACATATCTTGATTCTAGAATTTTTCCATCTTCCACTACACTTGCTTCAAGCATTATAGGAGATGCATAAGTTACATTTCTTAATCGAGCTTCCATTGGGGCAATGTGTGTGATTGAACCATCTAATTCCATCATGCGAGGTTGTTGAAGCTTTACTTTTCCAAGTTGAATTTTATACGGATATTCGGCACTCTCTATCTCTATCTGTCCAACTTCGTCAATAATACTTTGAAGTCCTCTTTCAAGAAACTCATCATAAGAATTCAGATGTTGCCTTGCTATTCCTTCTCTTTTTAGAATGTCCTGAACTATTGGCCATCGTTTATGTGAAATGTGTGTCATTATTCTTCCACCACGTATCTATAATAGATGCTTTCACCAGCTGTGGGACTTTTTCTTGCTATCTTTATCATATCACCGGGTTTTACTCCCAGACCTCTGATCGCAGGATCACTGACGTATATCAATGGCATCTCAGTAGGCTTTGTGTGATATTTTTCTAACACCTTTTCAGCTTCTTCTTTAGTCATTATCGCATGTTTTGGAACATAGATATGATCTGGAATCAGTATTTTCTCTTTCTTACCTAACATGTTAAAAATCCCCTTTGAACATTAGCTGTAATAGATAATTAATCCACAAACTACGATGCTTCCACCGAGAGGTTAATATATATCTAATCTATGGGTTTTAAAATTGCCATGTTTTGTCAATAGGTTTTTTCAACTTTAAATAGTAAAAAATTATCGCCGAACCCGACTAACTAGTTTTGAGGACTTTGATTTATTTGTAATTCTGATTATGGATTGGCAAAGATTTGGACTTGCATGAAATAGATTCTAGTTTACCAGATCCAAGGAACCACTATATTCAATCTAATACCCATCTGTTGATGTATAATGATCTACTGTAACGTATACAATAAGAAATGATGGTGTCAGATACATCACACCTACTTTTTCATTTTTTGAATATACATAAATACCCATTCTACTTAATCGCAGACAAGATGAGTACTCATAAAGAATACGCGTTGATCGCTATTCTTGCAATGGCAGCCATTGTAGGTGTCGGTCCTGCATTTGGATTCTGTCCACCAACGTGTGCACCAAAGGCCGATTACACTGCAGCAATGATGACAGGTAATGCTTCGAGTCTTTCGACAATTCAACAACCAGGCAACATAATACCAATTACGGTATCGACAGACCAAGCGGCTTATGATCACAATTCAGTCATCATGGTGAGCGGCCATGTGTTAAACCCATATCCTGGCCAGGATGTGGCGATTAGGGTAACTAGTCAATCAGGAAATGTCGTATTTGCAGCTCAAGTAGCATTGGACAACAACAATGACTTTACTACCAAAATAAACACAGCTAGTCCACTCATGGCAGAAAATGGGCAGTATACCTTGTTTGTACAACAGGGCGACGAGCAAGCAAGAACTAATCAAGTTCAATTCAACATCTCTGGACAAGCACCAACAACAAGCATTCCAGAGTTTGGCCCGATCGCAGCTCTAGTACTTGCAATTGCAATCATATCAATAATTGCAGTATCTGCAAAGACTGGACTAAGATTCATGCCAAAATACTAGAACACTCTACTTTTTCATTTTTTGAATATACATAAATACCCATTCTACTTAATCGCAGGCAAATGAGTACTCATAAAGAATACGCGTTGATCGCTATTCTTGCAATGGCAGCCATTGTAGGTGTCGGTCCTGCATTTGGAGATAGCATGCAAGGAATGTCTTCATCTGGAAACAGTATGCAAGGAATGCCAGGTAGCAATACAACAACTGTTCAGCCAATCATAATACCTGTCACATTACCACTTAGTCTGACAACAGACAAGACAACGTATGATCGACAATCGACAATACTTGTCACAGGACATATCCAGAACATAATACCTGGACTGCCAGTCACATTACGAGTTTCAGATTCATCAGGTAATGTCGTAGAAGTTGATCAGCTAACTGTTGACAACAGCGGAAACTTCCAAACAAAAATCAACACATCAAGTCCGCTTTGGACAAGTGGTGGCACATACACCATTTATGCTCAGTATGGAGAACAGCAAGGTATGCGTACAACACAGACACAATTTAGCATTGGTGGCGGTGGAGCATCAAGTTGCCAACCAGATCAACTCTCAGCTACAGTAAATAACGAAATGTACTGTATCGATTACAGCATCAGTGGAGGAACAGCTACAGGAGCAACTCTTAGCATGTCATCTAAAACTCTCACTGTAAACTTACAAGCAACCAGTGATGGTCAGATAACTCTCCAGATACCAAGATCAGTGCTAGATGCAAAATCCGGTGTTACGGATGGCAGCTTCTTTGTCCTAGTAGATGGTGAAGAAAAAGACAGTTTCACAGATACGCCAAGTGCCAATACTAGAACTTTGACAATACCATTTAGTATTGGGGCGGAGCAGATACAGATCATCGGTACACAGATAGTTCCAGAGTTTGGCCCGATCGCAGCTCTAGTACTTGCAATTGCAATCATATCAATAATTGCAGTATCTGCAAAGACTGGACTAAGATTCATGCCAAAATACTAGAACGCTCTACTTTTTCATTTTTTTATCAAGATATAGCAAAGGAAATATACGACATAAAGACAAATCGAATATGCGCTTAACAGCATTATTAGCAATTTCTTTCTTAATATTATCCGTCATGTCTCTCAATGCATTTGCCCAAACACCGACAACTCCTACTCTTACACCTACTACGGCTCCTACTGCACCTGCAATCACGGTTAGCACCGATAAGAGTTCCTATGTGATAGGAGATACAATAGTTATTTCAGGTCAAGTACAAGCGGTGGTACCAGGAACACCACTTACTATTCAGGTTCTAAATCCTAGCAACAATCTAATTTATGTTGATCAGATTGCTGTTTCTTCAGATGGCAAGTATACAGACGACAAAATCAAAGCATCGTGTTCTCCAGACCAACAATGCTTATGGGCAACAAGTGGAACTTATACAGTAAAAGTCCAGTATGGCCTTCCTAATGTAACTACCCAGACCACATTTACTTTCCAAAGTTCAGTTGCCCCCATAAGCAATATTTTTCAAGTAAAAGATCCCAACAGCCAACAAACCTTCAGTGTCAAATATACCATAACTGGTGGAAGTGTAAACAGCATGACAATTGATGCTCAAAGTATATCACTGATTGTTTCTATCAACTCAACAAGTGATGGCTCCATTACACTCCAAATACCACGAACACTGGTGGACGCAAAAACTAGTTCTGGTCAAGATGACTCGTTCATAATCTTGATAGATGGTGCAGAGGTTAAAACACAAAGCGAATCAGCAAATGGAGACTATAGAACATTGACAATATCGTTCTTGCAAGGAGATCAAGATATAGAGATCATCGGTACACAGATAGTTCCAGAGTTTGGCCCGATCGCAGCTCTAGTA
>JBARDK010000058.1:0-4549 GCA_049795075.1 Nitrosotalea sp.
CAATATATCTAATTAGATTATCAGAAAAAGAGGTAAATCCAAAAAAGAACATAGTCATTATTTCAACTGACTATCAAAATTCCCTTCTTGCACAAGCTGCTTCATCCGCATTTCAGGCTGAGGAATGGAAAGTATCGCTTTTGGGAGATATGTCTTCTGCAATAGATGTGTTATTTGATATAGATTTGCAGAGATTTGTTAACAAAATATGGATCAAAAGAGAGGGAATGATGATTGTTGCTATATTTTCTTCCACAGAAGGGGCAATCAAGTTCTTTTCTCAAGCAGTTGCTGCAAGTAAGGAAAAATTTGGCAAGAATCTCTATCTTGCGTTATGTAGCAAAATTGCAAAAAAGCCAAAGGTTGCAGCAGATTTTGTCTCAGACGACTTGGAAACATTACTACAATGGTCTCAGACCGTTTTTGAAAGTTCCCAAAATCAATGAGACAATATTTTTATTATCTTAAACGGAATCTCTGAGAAATCAATTCCTTTCTCGGTAGACAATAACAGAACGTTATCATTCACAGGAAAACTCATGATTATCACTTTCTCTCTATACGACATGGCAAACTGTACTGGTCCGAGCACCTTGTCAAACTCACGCCTCATTTTTGCTCTAAGGACCAGTTCCATGTACAACATTTCATCGTCTCTTGAATCCTCAAGAGATCTGAGCCCACCTCTCATTCCTCCTGCAAACAATCTTCCTTTTTCATTTATGATGCCAGCGAACCTAATCTTGGGATCAAGCTCCATTACTTTCTTACATATTTTTTCATAATCCATGGCTTGTTATCCTATTACCAAAATTATGCACTAGTAGATTGATTCCTGGCAACAGAGATGGTATAGAAATCACAACTATTTATCGAGATCTCTTACGTGAATATTTGTCCAAAAATGGTTTTAAAACAAAAGTGGGCCGAATGGGATTCGAACCCACGACCTTTCGATATCTGAATAATTTTATCAGTCGAACGCTCCAGCCAAGCTGAGCTATCGGCCCAAGAAATTTTCCGATTCAACTGCCATTTAAGTCTGCTGGCTTTTCCACTTGATAGAACAACCCATGGACGGGTCAAAGTCCTTCTCTATCTTTTTTCCTGCAAGCAGTTTCTCTACATTGGAAATCATTGTCTTCTCTGTAGGGCTGTCTTCTGGTTTCATTGCATTATCAATTCTGCCATGGAAAACCAGTCTTCTGTCATTGTCAAAGAGGAACGGATCAGGAGTGCAAACAGCACCATATCTTTTTGCCACTTCTTGTGTCTCATCTACTAGATATGTGAATTTTATGCCCCTATCTTTTGCAAATTTCTTCATGCTGTCAAAACTGTCATCAGGATAATTTGTAGGGTCATTGCTGTTTATCCCTATCATTGCTATCTTGCCCTTGAACTTTTCAGAAACCTCGTTCATTGCAGTAACTTTGGCTTGTACATATGGACAGTGGTTGCACATGAAAACAACTAGTAACACTGGATACTCCTTGAATTCTGACAAGGAATGCTTCTTATCATCTATTCCAAGTAGATCAAACTCCGGGGCCTTGTCGCCTGCTTTTAAAACGATCTCGGATTTGAGTAAGACCATGATATTTTTGATGTGCAATATCAATAAAATCTTTGTCACCTAAAGGGAACAATTAAAATCTGCAAACTTTTCAATCCATGCAATGGGCTGGTAGTTCAGCGGTAGAATACCCGCCTTGCACGCGGGGGGTCAGGGGTTCAAATCCCCTCCAGTCCATTATAACTGATGTAAGAGACAGGTCACAGTCCGCTACCGTTTTTCTCCACTATTGCCTTGTCTTTTGGCAAAGTCCCAACAAATCTCCAGCCCTGAGAAATCAGCGTTTCCACCTGATCAAGTGATACAACCATCTGAGTTGGTTGTGTGCTGGTTTTGTTTGCATTTGCCTGTTCTTGTGCTGTATTGTTGCTCTGCATCTCAAGATCCAGTAATTCTTCACTGCGAATGAAAGCTTGTCGCATCTCTTCAATCAGTGCAACAGGCAAGACTCCTTTGTTTGTGGTGTACTTTGATTCCATGCTTCCCTTGTGACCCATGAAGAAGACGCGAAAGTCGTGCGCTATCTTTCCTCTTGATTCAGACATTAGAAGTTGGGTGTCAAAGTATGCCCTGAGCACATACGGTCTCCACATAAACCTAGGTCGTAGCGTTTTGCGTATGTCATGGCTTATCTTGCTTGTTGGAAGAAACTTTTTGCCTGTGTTGTTTCCTCGATGTACTCTGTAGCTTGTATCTGGTGCTATCAGTGCCGAGTCTGGTGTCAGTGTCTCGCCTCTTGCAAGTCGGTCGTTAAGGTATGCAAGGATCTTATGCGTTCCATTTTCTGTCAGGAACGTAAAGTATTGGTGTCTTGCCTTTGAAAGCGTCCTTCTTACTGTTACCATTGGCGGGCTGGTAAGGCAGACTGCTTTTGAGTCCTGTATTGCAATATCTGGCATGTCTGCAAGGACAAGACCGTCTGTTGCATTATGGTTGCCCAGTACCTGTAGCCTTAGACCAGATTTTGAGATAAGAGCAATCATTGCAGCAGTTCTAAGTGGCGCGCGATTGAAGATCTCCCTTGTCTCTTCTTGGTTTGGAACCCTCTCGCCTTCAAGTGTTGGTGTTCTGTCTGAATATCTTATCTTGATGTTGCGTCGAATCTCTATCTCAAAGTGACCTAGCCACGATTTGAGAGATGTAAGAGTGCTGTCGATATAGCCGGGCGAATGGTTTTGTTCTTCCATCCATGATATGTGATCTTCTATGAGGTCACTTACCTTGCGAAGGTCTTTGAGACCAAGTTCTGCAAACTGGCTTGGCGTTATGTTACGTACTTCGCAAAAATGTGATATTCTGCGAAGCCTCACATCTGCGGTCAAAGGGCTTCCTCTTGCGACATTGGCATGCCACCGTCTCAGATCCGGATCTGCAAGCAATTTTTCTTTCTTGGTTTGTGTTCGTTGTTTGGCAGTAGTGATGTAATGTAGCTTTTTTGTCATTTTGTTTCCCACATCAGACCGCACGGCTTTGCGGTCCTCATCAGGTATAGCAAGAGACTTTACAGTATTTACCTCTTTCATAGGAATTGGGCTGTCTAGTTCGCTCATTTCTATGGATATTATATATGCAGTATGATATAAATACCGGTACTAATAAAATACCAGTATGCTTGATGAGTTGCAAAAGGATATCATATCAAAGCTGTTACAGTTTGGACAACAGGGTTGTTCTGTAAACGAGTTATTTAGAAATTTACACTGTAGCAAAAATGACTTTGTCAAGGCAAAAGATCAGCTAATAGAGCAGAAAATCATAGATACAAAAAAAGAAGGAAAGCAGAGGATCATACTTTTCCTAAATTCAAATTATTTCAGTGAGATTGATTCTTCATTTCATCAAATTCTGAAAAGTTATGCGGTTACAGCTGATGACGCATTAAAGAGACTGCGAAAAATAAAACCACTTTTCAAGCCTGCAAAGGACAAGAATGAACTTTCCGGAGTAATGGTCACTCATCAAAACGTGGCAGGACTACTTACAACAATAATTGGTGTACTTGAAGCAATATCTCACTATACGACGGTCTTTACACTACGATATCACATTGATTTGCAAGCTAGACGCTTTGATCTTAAGGAAAATCAGAAAAAAGGATTTGAAACAATACAAAACATCATTGAGAAACTGATAGAACAGCACAAAGAAGAAGAAAAAGAGCTCAGAAACTACCTGATGTGGGGGGCATCTGCGTCGTTTTCGTACGCGTTTTGATATATGCGGAACATATTCCGAAAAACAACGGAAAGCGAGAGAATAAGAGATAATTCGGGATTGAATGAGCAAAAAACAGCCTCAAATGATGCAGATTTGAGGTGTGAAGAAGCAATAATGAAGGACAAGGAATTGTTTGGAAGGACACGAACTAGTCTGATGAAGCATCTTAGAGCAGAATATGGCAATGATGTAGCAGACAGAGCACTTCGGAGAATCAATAAGAGAATAACCGAAGGCTATTTGAAACAACGCAAATAGAATCATTCGTGAACCTTCTAACTTTATTATTGTCATCCGTACCTAAAGATCATGTTAGATTTTTGGGAATCTGTTTACAACATAATCCTTGTTTTGATTCCTTCCTTCACGGCACTTGTAACTACTAAATGGGTTACCAACAACTGGCAGACTCGAAAAGAGATCATAGAAATAAGGAGAAACGTACAAAATGAATTTAACGAATCCGCTGGAAAACTTGTAATACTTTTACTCGATCTGAATAGAATCATTTGGAGTCATTATACACACGTAACTAGTAAGACCAAATCTAAGGATGGTAAATTATATGATCTTGATACTGATTTTCCAGAAGACCCAAACGAACAACCTCCAGTAAAATTTTCTGATGAAATCAAACAATTTAACAAGAATTTTCAAGCTGAATCTAGTTTCTGGAAACTTGAGATATCTCTTAAATTACACTATAAATGTACAAAACCATTATTCGATCGTCTACTAAGAATTATGTTTAAACTT
>JBARDK010000059.1:0-12261 GCA_049795075.1 Nitrosotalea sp.
TACCAGATGCATACATGCGGAATGAAAATTTCTATAAACTTGGGGAAAAAACTGTTCCTACCAATAGAGAATCTATTATAATTGTTAACAGTTTTCCACGTCAATACGTAATATGATCTGTTAGTCAGATCTACATATGGGAAATCTGAAATTTTCTGAAAAATGATTTATAATAGTTTAGATCGAGTGATTTCATAATAACCTCGAGTTTAACTAATCTACTGATTACATCACAGGAATGAAATGCGACCTTTGTAGTTTAACCATTTCATTACAAACTTTGACAAAAGTTTAATATAATGACATCAAGACTCGGATCTCGTTATGATATCTCAAACTAAAATACAGATGGGATTCTATGCAAGCAAAAAGGAGTGTTCATTTTAAGCGCAGTTAAGAAAGTTTTCGAACAAACCATATCAACAGATCACAAGGTAATAACAGAAGATCTCTCAAAAGCGGTTTTAAAAAAATACGGGATCAAGGTTCCAGGATATGCACTGATAAACAACGCAAAAGAGGCAACAAAGGCGGCTAAAAAGCTAGGGTTCCCTCTTGTCATGAAAGTAGTATCGCCACAAATTCTTCACAAGACAGATGTAGGAGGAGTCAAGGTCGGGCTGCAAAATGAAAAGGAAGTAAAGAATGCTTTCACTGACATGTACTCTAGACTCTCCAAGAAGAAAGGCGTGCATCTAAAAGGAATCTTGCTTGAAAAGATGGTTCCGCAAGGAGTTGAGCTCATCGTAGGATTGCAAAATGACCACCAGTTCGGTCCTGTCATAATGGTGGGACTAGGTGGAATCTTGACTGAGATATTCAAAGATGTTGCATTTAGAATGCTTCCAATCAGTATAGACGATGCAAAATCAATGCTTGCTGAATTGAAAGGCTCCAAGATACTTCAAGGATACAGAGGCAGCAAGCCAATTGATCTGAACATGATTGCAAAGGCACTTGTCCAGATTGGAAAGATAGGAGTTGACAATGCAGATTATTTTGACAGCGTGGACTTTAACCCAATTGTAGTATATCCAAAATCATACTATGTTGTAGATGCAAAGATAATTCTAAAAAAAGAGGTTCAAAAGGGCGCAATCTCAAAAGCCCAGCCCAACATAGATTTCATGGAGACATTCTTTACCCCACAATCAGTCGCGCTGGTTGGCGCATCTTCAACTCCTGGCAAAGTAGGAAATTCAGTTCTTGACAGCATTGGAAAACATGATTACAAGGGCAGAGTATATCCAATCAATCCCAAAGCAGAGGAGATCTTGGGACTGAAATGTTATCCAACAATTGAAGCAATTCCAGACAAAGTTGATCTAGTTGTGGTATGTGTTGATTTGTCAATTACCCCACCAGTTCTAGAATCATGTGCCAAGAAGGGAATTCACAATGTGGTAATTGTATCAGGTGGTGGAAAGGAGCTTGGAGGAGAAAGAGCAGACTTTGAATCACAAATAAAGAGCCTCTCAGAAAAGCACAAAATCAGAATTATCGGTCCAAACTGCATAGGCATGTTCAATGCTGCAAACAGACTAGATTGTGCATTTCAAGGACAAGAGAGAATGGTCCGTGCAAAGCTTGGACCGGTTGCATTGTTGTCACAAAGTGGAACAATGGGAATCAGTTTCTTAGAGACTGCAGACTCGTTTGGATTATCAAAAATGGTAAGTTATGGAAACAGGTCAGATGTAGACGAGGCAGACATGATTTGGTACTTGGCAAATGACCCGCAAACCAAGGTAATTGCACTTTATGTAGAAGGATTTGGGGACGGGCGCAAATTCATCGAGACAGCAAAACGAGTAATGAATGAAAAACACAAACCAGTCATAATATGGAAGAGTGGAAGAAGTACACTTGGAGCAAAACAAGCAGCTTCACATACAGGTTCACTTGGAGGCTCTAACGCAATTATCCAAGGAGCGTTCAAACAAGCAGGAATAGTTTCAGTAGAAAGTTACCAAGAACTTGCTGCAAATGCCAAGGCACTAGCATGGCAACCAGCAGCTAAAGGTCCAAGAGTGGGTCTTGTCAGCAATGGTGCTGGCCCAATGATTGGTGCAATAGACCAATTTGAAAAATACGGACTAGAACTTGGTAAAGTAACAGAAGCAACACTCAAAGAAATGAAGGCACATTATCCTCCAACATATGTAATTGGAAACGGTAATCCCGCAGACGTGACTGGAGGAGCAAATGCAGACGATTATAGATATTCCATACAAAAATTCATGGACGATCCAAACATCGACATTGTAATGCCGTGGTTTGTCTTCCAAGACGATCCTCTCGAAGAAACAATCATAGATCATCTTGCAGAGTTCTCAAAGCAAGGCAAAAAACCATTACTTGTAGGTGGAAATGGCGGTCCCTATACAGCCAAAATAGCTGGATTGATTGAAAAGCATAAGGTTCCAGTCTATGATGACTTGCGAGATTGGGTTGCAGCAGCATCTGCTTTATACCAGTGGGGAAAGCATAAACCAATGGAGTCTTGAGATGTCTCTTGTCATTGTTTCAAAATCAGATGGAATCTGCACTGTAAAGATAAACAGGCCAGACAAGCTCAACGCCATGAACATGGATGTTGCAAACGATATCATCAAAGTATTCAAAGAAATAGAAACAGACGATTCAGTAAAGGTAGTAATTATTACAGGTGAGGGAGACAAGGCATTCTCTGCAGGTGCAGACATTGCCTACATGTCAACTATTACGCCAATTGAGGCCGAGGCATATGCCAAGATTGGTCATCTTCTGACTTTTACCGTAGAAAATTGCAGCAGGCCAACAATTGCGGCAATCAATGGATTTGCACTTGGCGGCGGATGCGAACTTGCACTTGCATGCGACATGAGGATAGCTGCAGATACTGCAAAGATTGGTCAGCCCGAGGTGACAATTGGGGTCTGTCCGGGATGGGGAGGCACGCAAAGATTGCAGAGAACTATTGGAATATCACAGGCGAAGGATTTGATCTATACTGGAAGAATAGTAAAGTCAGACGAGGCAAAAGAGATGGGACTGGTAAACAAGGTTGTTGAGCTTGCAAAATTAATGGAAGAGACCACAAACATTGCCAAGACTATCGCACAAAACTCTCCCATGGCAGTTAGAATGTCAAAGGTCGCAATAAACAAGGGCAGAAACTCAGATATCGATACAGGTCTCGCGCTTGAGCTTTACACGTGGGGACTGTGCTTTACACACCCAGACAGAGCCGAGAGAATGACTGCCTTTGTAAACAAGTCAAAGAAATAGAAAAACTGCCTTTTTACTGCCATTTATTCCTAATATGCTCGGTATGAAAAGATTATTATAATTTAGACTCCAAGTCTGATTTATGAGCAATACACAGACAACAAAACTTGTCACAATCACACCAAAGGCAGCAGAAAAGGTAACTGCTTTCATGAAGGAGGAAGCAGAGAAACCAGAGTTTCTGAGAGTTTACGTGCAGGGCGGCGGATGCTCGGGATTATCCTACGGAATGGGCTTTGAAAAACAGCCTGAGGAAGACGATCTCCTAATCGAAGAGAATGGTGTAAAGATGGTCGTTGACAGTTATAGTGCTGAATACCTCAAAGGCGCAAATATTGACTACATCGAGAGTCTAATGGGCGCGGGATTTAAGATAAACAATCCAAACGTGACCAAGTCATGTTCTTGCGGTCACTCTTTTAGCACCTCTTAAATTCAGAGCTTTTAATTTTTATTTTTTATATCTACTGGAAAGAATATTTCAGGCCACAATTAGTATCATTGTAGTAAGTATGTATGGGCACTGCGTATGTATCCTGAAAATAAAGAATTGTTTACGGCCAGAGGCCCCTTGCGTCGTATGCCTCTAAGACTCGTCCTACGGCAAGCACCATGCTTGCTTTTCTCAGGTCCACATTGTATTTCTTTGATAAGGCAAGTGTGTCATGGAATCCCTTGACAATGTGGTGTTCCATCTTGCCTGCCACTTCGTCAAATGACCAGTAGTATCTCTGCAAGTTCTGCACCCATTCTAGGTATGAAATGCACACACCTCCAGAGTTTGCCAATATATCCGGAATGACTGTTATCTTGTTCTTGAATAAAATCTCATCAGCTTCTGGTGTTGTCGGTCCATTTGCGGCCTCTGCAACCAGCTTACAATCAACATTTTTTGCAATCTGTGGAGTTATCTGATTTTCAAGAGCTGCTGGTACCAATATGTCACATGGAGTAGTGAGAAGTTGTTCTGTAGAGATCTTTTTGCTTCCCGGGTATCCTACTACACTTCCAGCCTTGTTCTTGTAGTCTAATACTTTCTTTGAATCTAGTCCCTTTGTGTTTATTATAGAACCTTTAGAGTCACTGACTGCAATTATTTTTGCCCCCATTTTTTCTATGTACTCTGCAGCATATGTTGCCGCATTGCCATATCCTTGTACTACTACCTTTGCGCCTTTTAGTCTCAATCCCAGTTTCTTGGCTGCTTCTCTTACACAGAATGAGACACCAAGACCGGTTGCAACATTTCTTGCCTGTGAACCTCCTATAGAAAGTGGTTTGCCAGTAATTACACCAGGCTCTCCTTGTCCGTGCATTATACTGTAGACATCCATTATCTGTGCCATTTCCTTTCCTGTTGTGTAAACATCAGGAGCAGGCACGTCCTTGCCAGGTCCTATTATTTCAGAAATAGCATATGCATATCTTCGCGTCAGCCTCTCCTTTTCTCCAGCAGAGAGCCTTTTAGGATCACAAATGATTCCACCCTTTCCTCCTCCAAAAGGAACATCAACTATGGAGCACTTCCAAGTCATCCACATTGAGAGTGCTTTTACTTCTTCTATTGTTACATCGGGGTGATATCTTATTCCACCTTTGAATGGTCCCCTAAAATCATTATGCTGAGATCGAAATCCCGTGAAAACTTTGATTCTTCCATCATCCATTTTTATTGGAAGAGAAACAGTCAGGACTTTTTTTGGCGATGCAAGCATCTCGTGTACACCTGGATCAAGTTTTAAAATCTTTGCAGCAGATGCAAGTTGTTTTAATGCATTCTGCCAGGGATCTATCTTGTTCAAACTTGCAGATTGTCTCCTAGGTATTGTATTTAAATTTGTTGAGAATAGATCGCATTTCACTTGGTAGGTTGCTCAGATCCTTTACCGGCGTTCTGCCCACCAAGTTTTGACGAGATCAGATTTCTCAGATCGTCATCTGTTTTATCTTTAGAATCTATTCCAAGAGTTTGTGCCATGACTTCGAGTTTTTGTCTCTCCGAAGTTGCAGGACCCTGTATTTGCATGCTAAAATTTCCCTTGGCCTTTTGAATCTCATCTTGAACAATGTTTTTTGTTTTGTTGAATTGCCCCATAATTTTTCCTATCTTTTTTGACGCCTCTGGCATGCGTTTTGTTCCAAGTAACATCACTAACGCCACAAATGCTATCATTATCCAGTCATTGCCCATTATGACAAGGGAGAAATCTGTCACGCAATGATTTGGCCCTTTCCAAAATTAAAGCTTTAGACTACTTGTAAGCGGCAACTATTACTGCCCCGCCCATCATTCCGATATCAAATTCAACTCTTGCAAACTTTTCAAGAAGCAATGATTTGAGTTTTTTATTTTGTGGCCACAATCGGTACGTATCATAAAGTGCTGCAAATTTCAATCCTAGTTTTCCACCTGCAGCCATGGCAATAACAGGCAGAAAAGCTCGCAAGTAAAATGAGACACCTGCCCTAATCAGCAGGTTGTCTGGCTTGCCAAGATCAACAATAACAAACCGTCCTCCCTTTTTTAAAACACGATGTATTTCAGATATTGCGGTCCGAAGACTTATTGCATCACGCAGCGAGTATCCGCAAATGACCGCATCAAAATTCTCTTCCCTAAACGGCATGTGTTCAAACACACCACAAGTCAGAGCAGGAGTTTTTGCAAACAGCCTGCTTGTGTTCTGTAGCATAGGCCTGAGAGGGTCGTATAACGTGATTTGGAGATCATCTTTACAAATTTTCATGGCAGTCTTTGACATGTTACCAAATCCAGAACCTGCATCAAGAACCCTGTCTCCCTTGTTTACTCTACCGCGGATTCCACGCTCCCTAAACTCCAAGTCCTTTCCAAGAGAGATAAATGAGTTAACCTTGTCATAGACTGGAATTATTTGCTCCAGAACATCTAGTACCTGTCCCCAACTGCTTCCAAGGCCCACACAAACCTAAATGGCGATACATATTATATGTCAATCAGGATTTTATTTCTGAGACAACAGAGATTACGCCATCTTGATATGATGGGTATGCAATGTTGCATATTTTGGATATTTTGGAGTTTGATGCCTTGACTGATGTTGTAAGCAAGGTCACAAAGTCTGAACCCAGAACGGTTTTTGCAAGAAACGTTGGAATTGTTCCAGGTGTTTTTACACCTAGTTTGGAGCATACAAAACTTACAAACTCTGAAAACACAATAGGATTAGAATCAGTTATGACAAATGACTGGTTTGTCTGATTTTTTTCTGCAATTGATACCAATGCAGATGCAACGTCATCTACGTGAACAAAGCTTCGATAATATTTTCCAGAGCCTGGAATTTTAAATGAGCCTTTCTTGAGTCTTTCAATCATCATTGACTTGAACCAACCACCGTCACCATACACGTCTCCAAGATACACAACGCTAAATGGAATTCCATTTTGCTTGCAGTTGTCTTCAAGATATTTTTGTGCTTCTAGTCTAATCTTGGCATAGTCTGTATTTGGATTCGGATTTGTATTCTCGTCTATCGTGTTTCCTTTCTGGTCCCCAAAAGCACCAAGACCTGAGACATACACGAAGAACTTGGTCTTGTCCTTTATCTTGCTGAACAGGTTAACTGTTCCGTCATAGTTTACCTTTCTTTGTAGTTTCTTGTCTTTCTCGCCAGGCCATGCAGCCGCAAGATGGTACACTACATCATATTGATCATCTATAAAGTCAAAGTCAGGATAAGTGAGATCTCCTGTAACTACCTTAACCTTGGGGTTTGGGATTTGTCCTGTACGTACAAGAGCAGTTACTTCATCTCCCCGTCCAGTCAGCTTGTCAACCAATTTTGTTCCTATAAATCCCGTAGCCCCTGTTACAAGTACTGCCAACAGCTCAAGCTAGGGTTTTCTTGCTTAAATGTTTGACTTGATGTGTAATTCCATATGTAACTAAAAATTAAATCAGACAGATGTTTCCGTGACATAGTGCACTCGTGTCCCAAATGTAAATCCAAGTTAGAGGTTCAGAGAACATTTAATCAAAAAATTCTATTTAGCTGTGCACATTGCAAGATTGAGGATGTAATAGACTACAAGAAGAATTTAGATGAGGCATATCTTGATTTTCTGCTAAAATTTGACACTGGACAGACCCCAACCAAGAAAGAATCCCAGAATGCCCTAGAGAAAGATGGTCTGCTTCAAAGTGAAGACGAGATCAAAAAGATGATAGGAGATTCAAAGATTGATGAGTTGACTAGAGCAGTATTATTCTCAAAAAAGCATTACGTATCACACTTCAAATCAATTGAAGAGCCAGACCCTGAGATGGGCTCTACCGTTGATGACTCTGGATTAGACGAGAGAATCATAGAGGTATTAAAAGCAAAAGGAATTGTAAAATTTTACAAATTTCAAGAAGATGCCATTCATGATATTGTATTTGGAAAAAATGTCATAATAACTGCACCAACAGCATCAGGCAAGACAGAGGCCTTTGTCATACCAATAATGCAAAAGATAGTTGATTCAAAGGCACCAAGGCACAGTGTTCATGCTCTCTTTGTCTATCCAACAAAATCTCTGTCACGTGATCAATATCCAAAGATAAAGGATATTGCAGACAAGCTCAATCTAGGAATTGCCGTTTTTGATGGAGACACAAAGGAAATTGAAAGAAAAAATATCTTGGATGCTCCTCCAGAGATAATAATAACAAACTTTGATGTACTGCATTACCATCTCTGGCATAGGACAAAGTTTGCTGCACTACTAAATACAGTAAAGTTTTTGGCGGTAGATGAGGCTCATGTATATTCTGGAATTTTTGGCTCCAATGTTCATTATATCATCAAGAGGCTAAAGAGAGTCTGTCACAAGATACAGTTTGTAGCATCTTCTGCCACCCTTGAAAACGCCCTCTTGTTTTGTCAAGGCTTGTTTGGAGTAGATATGATACAGGTTACAGGATCTGGAAAGAAAGGAAGAATAGAGTTTTGCATGCTGTTTCCGTCCCTTGTTACTCAACGTGCCTTGATGATCGACATACTAAAGAAGCTTGCATCAAAAAAGCGCAAGACGTTGGTTTTCAGCAATTCACACCTAAATTCTGAACTTTTGGCCCTGCAGGCAGGACGACAAAAAATAGACATCAAGGTTCACAGGGCAGGTCTGATGGCAAACTATAGACGGTCAATTGAAAACCTGTTCAAAAACGATAAATTGTTAGCAGTGTCTGCAACCCCAACCCTTGAGCTTGGAATCGACGTTGGAAACGTCGATGGCGTGATATCGTCTACCATTCCAGTCAATCGTCTGGTTCAAAGAATTGGAAGAGCTGCAAGAAAAGGCCAAGATGGTTTTGCATTTCTGGTGCTTGGAAATGATCCAATATCACAATATTACAAAAATCATCCAAGTGACTACTTTGAGGACACGGAACAAATTTACATAGACCCAAAAAATCCATTTGTTGAGGAATTTCAAGTACTTGCAATGGCCTGTGACAAACCTATTGCAAAACACGAATTGTCAGAACACCGTGATGTGATTCAGAAGCATCTGAATGTTGGAAATTTAGTTCTAGTTGAAAATAGATATGTGCCGAACTTTGATCAGATCAAAAGCCTTCTAGGAGACTATAGTATCAGGGGAATTGGCAAGTCAATTGACATTTTCTTAAATGGTAAAAAAGTAGGAGATAGAATTCTTCCCATTGCACTAGAAGAACTTCATCCGTCAGCTGTCTATTTTCTTGCCGGAATAAGATATCGCGTCAAGGAGCTTGGATATCCCCAAAACATGTCTACAAAATTAGAATCTCTTCCAAAAAATTATCCATATTATACAAAGGCACTTACAGAAGAATGGCCAACCATTGAGACAATTTTTGAGAAAAGACAGGCAAATGGAATTGAGGTGGCATTTTGCAAGCTACACATACAAAAACGTGTATACGGCTATGTCAATATCGAGCTTGGCCAAGAGGTGACACAGGGCCAAAAAGTCACTCTTGAGAAGTCATTAGACTATGATTTTGTCACAAAAGGAATTGTCTTCAAGGCTCCAAGGCCACTAGTTGAGATAGGCAAATCTGAAAATGAGGAATATACAGAGGCAAGTGGATATCATGCAACAGAACATGTAGTCATAGAAGGCAGCAACATGATTACAGGAGGGGTATCACAAGACTTGGGAGGAATCTCTCTTGGCACATCAGGACTAATTTTTGTGTATGATTCTGCAATTGGGGGAAATGGTGCAAGCAAGGCCTTGTATGACAGACTTGAAAAGGCATTTGATCGTAGTTTACACATAGTAAAAGAATGCCCCTGCAAAAATGAAGCAGGGTGTCCACGTTGTACCTTTTCCTACAGGTGTGGCAATAACAATGAATATCTGCACAAGTTGGCATCTACCGAGATTCTCCAAAGAATCATAGACGGTGAAATAACAGAGGTTTCAGAGCCTGTAGAAGGAGACAGGCCTCTAGTCTAGAATTAGAAAACCTTGTGTCTTTTCCATGATACAATTCAAAATAATAGAAAATATTAATACGATTTTAGAATGCTAACTATGGAAAAGGTTGCAATTGTCACCGGCAGCTCAAGCGGCATAGGCTTTGAGACTGCACTTGCCTTGGCAAGAAATGGCTATTACACATATGCCACAATGCGCGATACCAAGAAAAGTAGCAAGATACTAGAGGTGGCAAAAGAAGAGAGCCTGAAGGTAGAGGTTTTAGAACTTGATGTAGACAAGGAAGAGACAATTAAAAATTCCATAAACAAGATAGTTGCAGATAAAAAAAGGATAGATGTACTTGTAAATAATGCAGGATATTTCCTAGTTGGTTGCCTTGAAGACCTGTCAATAAAAGACATAAAGGCACAATTTGAGACTAATTTCTTCGGTGTCGTAAGAACAATCCAAGAGGTTTTGCCTACAATGCGCATGCAAAAGTCAGGAATCATAGTAAACGTAAGTTCGGTCGCTGGAAGAATCGGATTTCCTGTAACGCCTGCATATATCAGCTCAAAATTTGCACTCGAAGGACTCAGCGAATCCATGAGATACGAACTTGCACCATTTAACATCAAGACGATAATAATAGAACCAGGCGTTGTCAAGACCAACCTGTTTGCGTCACTGAAAAAAACCACAAAACCAGATTCCGTTTACAAGGATATCACTGAAAAAGTGATGCTCGGTTTAACCATGATGTCTGAGATGGGTACTCCCGCCCAAGAGGTGGCAAGAACCATAATAGGCGCAGTGAGCTCTGAGAACCCATTGCCTAGGTATCCCGTGGGCAATGACGCCATAATGTTCCTTGAGGCCAAGAAGAGCAAGACCGATATCGAGTTTGAAAATTATATAAAAAAGGAACTTTTTAGCTAGATCTTTTCTACATACAAAATATTTTTAACACTACATGTATAATTATTCAAAAAATGTATGAATTTTTTACATTATCTTTGAATAGGTTGATATAAGTCAGAAAGTCAATTTTTGTCAAAGTCAACAGATTTAGGTAAAAAATGCAGTGATATTGAAAATGAAATGGATGACATTACAACATAATGGTATTGCGTTCCCTCCCCCTTTTGAGTCAAAGGGGATAACGATTAGGATCAAGGGCGAGAAGGCCCCCCTAAGCTTGGATGCAGAAGAGATGGCATACCAGTGGGCAAAAAAGAAAGATACACCGTATGTGAAAGACTCTGTTTTTCAGAAAAATTTCCTTTCTGATTTTATCACTGTACTGCCAGACAAGTACAAGAAAACTGTGTTTTCAGATATTGACTTTTCAGATGCCTTCAAAGTTGTAGATAAAGAAAAGGATGTCAAACTTACAATAACAAAAGAGGAAAAAAAGAAGATTGCCACCACGAGAAAAGAGATCAAGGAAAAGATGAAAGGAGTATACGGAAAGGCAATAATGGATGGCAAGGAGGTAGAGGTTGCCAACTGGATGGCAGAACCACCCGGTCTTTTCATAGGACGTGGCGATCATCCAATCAGAGGTCGATGGAAGCCAAAAGTCACTGAAAAAGATGTTACACTAAATCTTGGAGAACATGCCAAAGTCCCGTCAGGAAAGTGGGGTCAGGTAATTCACGAGTCTGATTTTATGTGGCTTGCAAGCTGGGAGGATAAGCTTACAGAGAAAAGAAAGTACGTTTGGCTTTCTGATACTTCGGACCTAAAACAGGAACGTGACAAGATGAAATATGAAAAAGCAACCAAGCTATCAGAACACATAGACAAGGTGCTCGATGCCATAATCAAAAAGATGTCAGATAAAGATGAAAAGGTAAGACGCATAGCTACAGTTAGTTATCTAATTTACAAGACTGCAATGAGGGTGGGAGACGAAAAGGATCCTGATGAGGCAGACACTGTTGGTGCCACGACTCTTCGTGTGGAACACATCAATCTAAAACCCAACACAATAGAATTTGACTTTCTTGGAAAAGACAGCGTAAGATGGCAAAAGCCATTACCAGTAGGAGAACAGGACAAGGTTTTTTATGAAAACCTAAGGAAATTTACTGAAAAGAAAAAGTCAGCTGATCTCATATTTGACGGTATTACTTCAAGACACGTAAACGAGTTTTTGAGTAGCGTAGTCAAGGGACTTACTGCCAAGGTATTCAGAACGTATCTGGCAACAAATGTAGTCAGAAGATATCTAAAGAAGGTCGATAAATTGGATTCCAAGTCAGAAAACATCAAGATTTATCACGCAAAACTGGCAAACCTTGAGGCAGCAATAACCTGTAATCACAAGAGAACCATCCCTAAGAGTTTTGAGGAATCGCTCCAAAAAAAGAGAGACGCGCTAAAGAAACTCAAGGAGACTGCTACTAAAACTGAGAAGCAGGCAGAAAAGCAAAAGCAGCGAGAGGAGAAACTGAAACTTACCATAGAACTTACTGAAAAAACACGAGATTACAATCTCGGTACGTCACTGCGTAACTATATCGATCCAAGGGTAGTCAAAGCATGGTC
>JBARDK010000060.1:0-3210 GCA_049795075.1 Nitrosotalea sp.
TACTAGAACAGTCCTTCATGATAGGTGAATGTCTTCCAGCAGGATACGTTGCTACTAGAAGAATCAGATATCATTCATCTAATTAAAAAAACAGGACTAGAAAATTTTCTAAATCAACTGCGAGACGAGCTAGAGTCTGGCTTTAAGGACTTTTTCTTGCAAAAAATACAAGTTCCACCTAGAGCAGAATTCTTTTTCCCACAAGGTACAATGGAATCCATGCCTGCAAAGGATGAAAATTATTTTGCGTGTAAGATAGTAAACACACACCTACAAAACCCACTAACATACAATCTGCCTACAATAATTGCCTGTGGTGTTCTAGTTGAAGGAAAGACAGGATTTCCTTTAATGTTAACAGAATCTACAATTCTTACTGCATTAAGAACTGGAACTGCATCTGCCATTGCAACAAAATATCTTGCAAGAAAGGACAGTGGTATAATTGGTATTATTGGCAACGGTGCGCAGTCTATTCCACAACTTCACGCAATATCTCTTGTAAGGGATATCAAAAAGGTATATGCATACGACATTGACATTGAGGCAAGCCACTCGTTTAAAAAAACAGTGGAAAAGATGTTTGGAATGCAAGTAATACTTGCAGACGAAGGGGTTACCACGAGGGAATCAGATATTGTGGTAACTGTAACATGTAAGGAAAAAAATACGCCACCAGTAGTATACGACAAGTGGGTCAAAGCTGGCACTCACATAAATGCGGTAGGAGGGGATTCTCCAAACAAGGTCGAGCTTGAAAAATCGTTCATAGAAAGGGCCAAACTTGTAGTTGATTTTAAGGATCAGGCAGTATACGAGGGCGAGGCGCAACAGGTTGGAAAGGACAAGATCTATTCTGATCTGGCTCATGTCATAGCCAACCAGATCCAAAGAGATGACAACGATGTCACGATCTTTGATTCTGTTGGGTTTGCAATGGAAGATCTTGTCACATACAAGATGGTCTACGATCTTGCAGTACGGGAAAAAGTTGGGAAACGAGTCAATATCGCATCAAGACCTAAATTTATAAAAAACCTATACGAGTCATATTTTACAGAAATACAATGACCAGTTCAAATCTTTCCAAAAAAGATCTTCTCAAAGAAACCATAAATCACATTGACATTACAAAGCATGATCCAAGACTCATCATAGATGAAATGAAGAACATGGCATTTCAAGCACGAAACCTCAACCGTGCTTGTACAATTTATGACAAAATGCTTGCAGACAAGGACTGTGCGGTAATTCTATGCCTTGCAGGATCGCTCATTAGCGCTGGGCTCAAAAAAGTAATTGTTGACATGATATCGCACAACATGGTTGACGCCATAGTATCAACTGGTGCCAACATGGTAGACCAGGACTTTTTTGAGGGGCTTGGCTTCAAGCATTATGTAGGAACACAGTTCATCGATGATGCGATTCTCCGTGATTTGCACATTGATAGAATATATGATACATTTATCGACGAAGACGAACTACGTATATGTGACAACACAGTAACAGAGATCGCAAACTCCCTAGAACACAGACCTTATTCGTCACGTGAATTCATGGTTGAGATGGGCAGGTACCTTGATGATAAAGTCCATGCAAAGACATCTGATTCCATAGTGCTCTCTGCCTACAAAAAAGATATACCGATATTTATTCCAGCATTTTCTGATTGCAGTGCAGGTTTTGGTCTTGTCCTTCACCAATATCATAATAAACAAAGTTCTGTCTCAATAGATTCTGCAAAGGACTTTTTTGAGCTAACTCAGGTAAAAATTGCAAACAAGGAGACTGGAATATTGATGATTGGTGGAGGCGTACCAAAAAACTTTACACAAGACATTGTGGTATCAGCAGAAGTTCTAGGATTTGATGTTCCGATGCACAAGTATGCAGTTCAGCTTACCGTAGCTGATGAAAGAGATGGTGCATTGTCAGGCTCTACACTAAAAGAAGCAAGCAGTTGGGGCAAGGTGGATACAACCTATGAACAAATGGTATTTGGAGAGGCCACCATTACGTTTCCGCTCGTTGCAGGATATGCATATCATGCAGCAAACTGGAAACAAAGAACAGAAAAACGTTTCAACAGATTATTTGATCAGACAGTAAAAACAAGAATTTAATTCGAATAAAATTTTTGCATTTTTAATTCAAGAATAGTTATTCATAATTTTTCTGTTGGATAAACTATCCAACAGTTTAAATAATAATATGGCAAGATTACAGATCGTGAATTTCAGCGCTTGCAGTCAAGATAATTTGGGAGAGAAAAAAGTATGATATACGGGTGGGCATTTTTAGCGACTGGCTTGACCCTTGTTGGATTGGGACTACGTCATGCGCTTGATGTTGATCACATAACAGCAATAGACAACCTCATTCGATTCCATAATGCGTCAAAACGAGCAAGATGGGTAGGGACTGGATTTAGCGCAGGTCATATGGTATCAGTTCTTGCAGAAATGCTTCTTATGGTGGTTGTTGCTGCAAGCGTAATCGATCAAGGAGGAGTATTTTCACTGTCGACTGGAATACTTGGAGCTGTATCACTAGGATTTATCGGCATAATAAACTTCTATGCCATGAAAAAATATGGCAAAACTTCTGCAGCTATACTGGTAAGCAAGATTATGCCAAGAACTAAATTTATGGGAATAATGGGATCCTCTTTTGTTGTTGGTATGGTCTTTGGCTGTGGTTTTGATACTGCCACGCTACTTGCTGCTCTTGCCATGTCTGCTGCAGCTACAGTCATAGGAGGAATCGAATCTGCATTTGAGACGATAGCGATATTTGGAGTTGGTATGGTGGCAATGGACACTATGGACAGTGTATTGTTCAGGGCAGCATTTATCAAAACACTGGGTACCATAGGCTATAGATATCTGTCGTATGCATTGAGCGCAACTGCATTGATAATAGCTGGCTCATCACTGTATGAGAGCGTAAGCAATTCTAGAGTAGTCCCTGAATATACAGGACCTGTTCTGGCAGTAGGCGTGTTGGTCTGCACATTTACCTACGCACGTGTAAAGGGAAAAAACAGACAGCCAGAAAGCGTGAAGAATCAATATTAAATAAAAACCACTTACCATGGAACTATACATGCATAATGTTGTCAAGCTACTTGGAAAAGTGGCACAGCGATATTACCCAAGCAGGGTATTATCATTTGAGCCTGCACATATCTTCAAGGTACTTCAGGTA
>JBARDK010000061.1:0-4238 GCA_049795075.1 Nitrosotalea sp.
TCATATGTATGCTAGTAGGTTTGATGTATACTTCGAAATCAATTTTAATGAGGCAGAAAAAGGTTTTCTGTGGATATGGCAACTTATGATGATTTTGCTAAATTAGACATTCGCGTAGCAAAAATAATTGAAGTAGAGAGGATCCCTGGCAAGTCCAAAATCATAAAGGGCATTATAGATTTGGGTGAAGAAAAAAGACAAGTAATAATCGGTGGTGCAGAATATTATCAACCCGAAGAACTGGTAAACAAAAAAGTCATAGTAATATCAAATTTGGAGCCAAGAAAGATTGCCGGCGTAGAGTCTAACGCAATGCTTTTGGCTGCAGACCTAAACGACAGACCTTTTTGGCTCACTGTAAATGAGGACGTCCCGCTTGGAACTAAGATAAGGTAGATTACTTAATTCCTGGTTGTATTCTATTGGATGACTTTCTTACCTGGATTGAGAGTATTGGTAGGGTCAAAGAACTGCTTTATTCTTTTAAAAACTGAATAGATATCACTTCCGTATTGTAGTTTTACAAACTCTGATCTTGCAAGGCCGTCTCCATGTTCGCCTGTTATGGTGCCTCCTATGCTTATAACACCAGAGAAAAATTCTAGCGCAATCTTCTTGATTAGACCACGGTCTTTCTTCTTTAAAATTGGTCTAATGTGTAAATTACCATTGCCGGCGTGACCATAGATGATCACTCTCATGGGATATCGAGATGCCAAATATTTGACTAAATCAAGTAGAAGAGGTAATCTGTGTACTGGTACTGTAGCGTCTTCTATTATGGACGAGACCATTTCTTGTTTTGAAATACTCATCAAACTGTATGATAATGCAGAGTTTCTATAATTCCACCATTGGGCAATCTGATTGTATCTTGTGGTGGACAAAATTGTTTTACCGGATGATATCTGTTGAACTTTGATTCTCTTTTTTGATATTCTGTTATCAAACTCTACAAAGAGCAGACATTTTGTACCATTTGGCGTCTTGTATGCAATATGTTGAATGATATTGTGATCGATTATCTCTACAGCAGATGGTTCAAGTCTTAGAATTTTTGGCACGTCAACGACTGCTTCTTTTAGTGTCTTGTATGCAATTATTATGAGAACAACTTGTTTTGGAAGCAAGAAAGTTTTGAGCTTGGCAGATATGATTATTCCAAGGGTTCCTTCTGAACCTGCCATGATTTTCTGCACATTTGAATATGATGTAACCTTGTCAATTCTGTAACCGCAAGAATTCTTTGATACACGCGGAAATCGTTTTTGGGTTTGCGGTCTTATCATTCCAAGAATTTTTTTTGTTATGTGGCCTTTCTTGGGAAGAGTCACAATATTTCCCTTGGATGTAACCATTCTTATCTGAATCAAGTTATCTATGGTACTACCATACTTTAACGAGTGACTCCCACTCGCATTGGTTCCTATCATTCCACCCATAGTGCAGAATGGGCCAATTGATGGATTTGGACCAAAAAATCTCCCATGTTTTCTTAATGTGTCATCTAATTCTCCCTTGAAAACACCACTTCCAGTTTGTACAAATCCTTGCCCCATCTTGATTTTATCAAAATATTTCATGTCTAAAATAATTCCAGTTCCAAGATCTCCACCAACAAGACCCGTGCCAGCGCCTCTTGGTGTAACAGAAACTTTGTGACGTGAGGCGAATCTAAGAATTCTGATAACATCTTTTTCATTCCTAGGAAACGCTATTGCAGACGGCCTTACAATGTAAGAGCTGGCATCGACTGAATAAAGATCTAATGTTTGTTTATCCCATGATATCTTACAGGTTACTGTTTTTGCAAGTTTTTTACCTATCTGGCTTGGCAACATGTTGTTTCTTGATATCTTGAGTTAAAAACAATTTCAATTTCTTACAAAGATTTAATTTAGATTGTATAAGCTTTTTTCATGTTGGATTTTCTAGGAATTAATGCAAGTAATCTTCTCAATACTAATGATAATTCCAATCCATTAATGTGGCTGGTGTGGATTGTTCCAATCTTTGTCTTCATGCTTTATGGGCAAAAGATCCAATTGCAGGTAACTTCATCAGAAATTAACAAATCGCTTGAAAAGTTGAAAACGTATAGAGATGATACTAGGAAAGAATTGATAGATTATATCAAAAATACTCTGAAACCAAATTGGGATATCTCCCCTAGACTTGACAGGTATCTTGAATACTTTACAATAATGCCAGTTGATATGGATCCAAACGGAATTGTTTCTAAAATTAGACATATCATGAGGACTCGTGAAGACTTTACAAGAGAACAAGTCAAGACACTGGCCACAGAATTGAATTCGCTTGAAGCAAGCAAGATAGCAAATATCCTTGAAGTGGTTACAACCATACATCTACTTTACAAGAGTGTACGACATCTTTTTCTAACTGCAAAAAAACAAAACAACTTTCCTTTGATCCTACCTTTGCAAATGATGATACCATTTATCATGGAAGAAGCTGAAGCTCTTAGAACTGCGGTACCTGCATTCAAACAAGGCCAACCAATTGGTGATGGTATAGGTCCAATGATCGTAGGCAAGATGATGATTGATACAAAGAAGATGGAAGCTGCATATGAAACAGTTTGGAGTGAAAAGGAATTCGAGGGGCGAAAACTCTTACTAATGAAGGCAGAAGGCCCATCTGGTACTGTAGGAAGACCGGGAGAAGCAACTGAAAAAATCATCTCGACGATAAAGCCTGATATCATTATAATGGTAGATGCAGCCCTAAAGCTAGAAGGGGAAGAGACCGGATCTGTATCTCAGGGATTCGGAGCTGCAATTGGAGGTATTGGTACGGAAAAATTCCAAATTGAGGAGGCAGCTACAAAACATGACATTCCAATCTATGCAGTTGTGATAAAACAGTCAATCAAAGAAGCTATTACCTTGATGAAAAAAGAGATTGCCGATGCTTCCGAGAAAGCAACATCTCAAATCTATGATATGGTAAAAGAGAATACGAAAACCGGTCAGGCTGTCTTGATAATTGGCGTTGGAAATACGATAGGTGTGTCACAATGATATTCTTTAGGAAGAAACAAGAGATCATAGATCCATATACTGTTGAACAGTGCACCTCATGTAGTATGACTAAAAAAAGAAAATTTGTAGAAGGCGATTATGTCTTTAAGATAATTGGTAAATGCTCCTCTTGCAACAATGGGCAGATATCTATATCGAAAATCTTCGGTGAAGTAGTCAAATAGTTGTCACAGTAACCCCATTTTCTTGGGGTATGAAGGTGTGTTCTGCTTGAGCAACTCTTTGGTTATTTGCTTCTACCAGAATAGGATATGATCTGACAATTTTATTCTGAATCAATTTGTCTAAAAGTATTCTAGCAGTTTTTTCATCCCATTCTGGCATGAACCATCTTAACGCAAATGGCAACATGTTGAATTTTTGCCAGATAAAATCAATGAGCTTGTTTACATCATCATCTTTTGCACGCTTTCTTGTAGCCAATGAAAAAATATTTCTTGTCTTGCCCTCTCGCACAAACCCTAGACCATCTCGTGTTGTAACAAATGGCTCACATGCATATGCTTCTGTTGACTGGAAAGAAAATGATCCAATTGACCATATGTTTGGCACGGATTTTCCTGCATGGATGGTAAATTGTTCAAGAGAATGGCCACTGAGGTTTGCAATTGGTGTGCCGCCCATTTGTTTTGCTGTATTTTCTATAATTTTTCCAACATCACTTGATTTTGTACCGACGCGTATGATGGAGATTGCTTCTCTTAGGGCAGCTTCTGCAGCTTGTACAAGATAATCGTAATTTGGATCATAACATACTGTTACTGCAGTATCTGCAATGTATCCGTTTATCTGCACACCCAAGTCAATTTTAAGCAGATCAGTTTCTTTGACAACTATACTATCATTTGGTTCTGCAGTATAATGCGCTGCGATCTCATTTAGGCTAGCATTTACAGGAAAAGCACATTTACCTCCTTTTCGCTCTATCTCCTTTTCAATTGATTCACAAACTTCTAGCAACGTTGAACCAACGTGATATTTTTTCCTAGCATTTTCTCTAACCTCAGCTGCAATTTTACCTGCATTAATGTAGTCTTGAATCTGCATTAGTTTAACATTGAATAGATTTGTTATTTAAAATCATCATCTCATATGGGAAGCTTAAATTGGGGACTTTTTTGTGCATTCAACATCGGGATCGTGGTCTAGCTTGGTATGATGCGGGTTTTGGGT
>JBARDK010000062.1:0-5319 GCA_049795075.1 Nitrosotalea sp.
TTTTAGGTGTTTGTAATGGATTTCAGATATTGGTAGAATGCGGTCTTTTGCCTGGTGCACTTTTAAAGAATACATCACTTAGCTACATCTGTAAATGGACTGAGATTGTTGTTAAAAATAACAAGACCCCATTTACAAATAAACTCAAACTAGGCCAAAGAATTCCAATTGCAATGGCAAACGGCGAAGGGCGCTATTATGCAGATAAAGAAACGCTTCGCTTGTTGAAGAAAAATAATCAGATTGTCTTTGCGTATGCAGAAGATGTCAACGGGGCCACAATGAAGATTGCAAGTATCTGTAACAAAGAAGGAAATGTTGTTGGCATGATGCCGCATCCGGAAAGATCAGCCGAGCAAATTCTCAATCCCACGGATGCTAAACCTGCATCGCTAATCTTCGAGTCATTGTTGAATACCTTGGGTGTTACTGCATGAGCCTGACTCCGCAGGAGTCTGACTATCTTGAAAAAAAGATAGGTCGAAAACCAAATCCTGTCGAACTACAGATAGTTGCAGCAGAATGGTCCGAGCATTGCTCTTACAAGTCATCAAAAAAACACCTCAAAATTCTTCCACGCAAAGGCGCCAGGGTTATCTCAGGTCCAGGGTATGATTCTGGAGTTTTAGATGTAGGCGATGGGTATGTTGTTACAGTACACATTGAAAGTCACAATCATCCGTCTGCAGTCGAGCCATACGGCGGGGCTGCAACAGGCGTAGGCGGTGTAATACGGGATATCCTGTCAGCTGGTACTAGACCAAT
The DNA here is from genome assembly GCA_049795075.1 of Nitrosotalea sp. GTDB lineage: Archaea > Thermoproteota > Nitrososphaeria > Nitrososphaerales > Nitrosopumilaceae > Nitrosotalea. The sequence goes on from JBARDK010000062.1 coordinate 766, forward strand.
TGCAATTTTGGACGGGCTTAGGTTTGGAGACATTGAAAATGATACTCATGCAAGATGGCTTTTTAAAAATGCCGTAAGGGGAATTGCCGATTATGGAAATTGTTTGGGAATACCAACTGTTGGCGGTGAAATAGAATTTGACAAATGTTTTACAAATTATGCATTAGTTGATGTTGCCTCGGTTGGATTTGGAAAAAAAGAGAGACTGATACAAAACAGAGCTGACAAGGGAGATTTTCTAGTGTTAATCGGAGGTTCTACAGGTAGAGATGGTATGGGAGGGTCGCAGTTTGCATCTGACAAGTTAGAGTCTGAGAATCGCTCTGCTGTGCAAATTCCAGACCCGTTCATTGAAAAATTAGTAATTGAAGTAATATTGAATGCCAGAAATCAGAACTGCATCAAGGCCATGAAAGATTTGGGAGGTGGAGGACTATCCTGTGCCATCTCGGAAACAGCAGACGCACTATCAGTTGGCATTGAACTTGATGTATCGCTGGTTCACAAAAGGGAACAAAACATGTCGCCTACCGAATTGATGGTTTCTGAATCTCAAGAGCGAATGCTTGTGATAACCCCTCCTGAAAAACTTGCAACTCTAAAAGAAATTTGTGAAAAATTCCGTGTGTCATACTCTGTTGTGGGTAAGGTAACTGATGGTAACATGATGGAAGTAAAATATGAAAAACACACAGTAGCCAAATTGCCAAGCAATGTAGTTGCCAATGCCCCGCTCCTTGACAGGCCCGCAAGTGTACCAAAATATCTAAAGAAGATGTCTTTAGTTGAAAAGCCCAGAACGCCAAAAAACCTATCTCGAACAATTCTTACGATGCTTTCAAACCCAAACATTGCAAGCAAGCATTGGGTATACACGCAATACGACCACGAAGTTGGTATTCGTACTGTGATCAAACCAGGAAAAGATGCTTCGGTTTTAAGACTTGACAATGACAAATTCCTCTCAATCAAGATAGATGGTAACTCAAAACACTGCTACGTTGACCCTAGACAGGGGGCAATTGGCTGCTTTGATGAGGCCTGCAGAAACGTAATCTGCACTGGTGCAAACCCAATAGGAATGGTTGATCACCTACAATTTGGAAACCCCGAAGATCCTGAAATCTTTTGGACGTTCAAAGAATCAGTGGAAGGAATCACAGAGTATGCCAAATATTTTGAGATTCCATGCGTTGGAGGTAAAGTGAGTCTGTACAACGAGACTGATAATGGACCAATCAAGCCAACTCCGTTGATAGGAGTGCTTGGCCTAATAGAGAACAAGCCACTGATACCACAGAAAACCAAAACAAATGACTTGATTGTTCTGGTAGGTCTTACAAAGGACGAACTTGGGGGCTCGGAATATTACGAGTATATTCATGATATCGTAGGAGGAAGATGCCCTGTAGTAGATATGAAGTCCTCAAAAGCCAATCAAGGGGCAGTCTTGGAAACAATAAGCCAGGATCTAGTAAAGGCAGTACATGACTGCTCAAAAGGTGGGATTGGAGTAGCGATATCTGAGACCTGCATTACAAATGAAATTGGTTGCCATGTTTTTCTAGATAAAATACCGTCAGAGAAGCTTAGCCATGACGAGCTGCTCTTTTCAGAGTCGCATTCCAGGTTCTTGCTAACAGTAGAACCATCCAAGATAAAAAAATTAAAATCTTTGCTTGAAAAAAGGGGGGTACAAAATGAAATTATAGGAAAATTTGCAGGTCGTAGTATCACATTTAAGAACAAAACCAAGTTGGTTGCAAGTGTAATGGTTGATAAGGCACAAGAAAAATGGTTAAACTCATTGGGGTCATTGGTCAGTCATGGTTAAAGAAAACTGCGGTGTAGTCGGAATTTTTAGCTTGGATGGTGCAAATGTCATACCAATGGTTATTGATGCACTACGTGCTCTCCAACATCGCGGTCAAGAGGCCTGGGGCATCGCGGTTCCAAAAAAACAACCATACAAACAGCTTGGCCTTGTGTCATCTGCCGTATCAGAGTTTGACAAGATTACTCGTGATTATGCCTCCTCTGCAGCTATAGGGCACGTTAGATATTCTACCATAGGCAAAAGTAATCTAGAAAACGCACAGCCGCTAAAAGTAAAAGACCTGTGCATTGCCCATAATGGCACTATCTCAAATGTTGAAGAGCTAGCAGGCATGGTTGGGGGGTGTACATTTACGCCACAAAATGCGAGTGATACGCTTGTTGCCGCACAACGACTTGTCTCACTCATGTCAGAAAATGGAAAACTGGGCAGTGCGCTATCTATTTTGAAAAACGAGATGGTAGGCTCATTTTGTTTTACTTTTGTTACTGATGATAATGCAGTATATGCAGCACGTGACCCTAGGGGATTCAGGCCCATGGTCATAGGATATAGAAAAGATAACAACTCTTACATCGTGGCATCGGAATCCGTGGCACTTTCTGCAGTGGGGGCTCAGCTTGTAAGGGATGTAAAACCTGGCGAGCTTGTAAAAATCAGCAACACGGGCCTAGAATATGAGATGTTTTCTGAAGAAAAAAAACCGGCTCATTGTTCTTTTGAGTTTACTTATTTTGCACATCCATCAAGTGTTATGGAGAATTCAAACATCTATGTGGTCAGAAAGAGAATTGGGCAATTTTTAGCAAGAAAATATCCAATCAAGGATGCAGATATTGTTGTTCCAGTTCCAGACTCTGCAAGGCCTGCCGCACTCGGTTATGCACAAGAGCTAGGAATTCCATTTGAAGAGGGATTGCTCAAGGATAGATATAGCAGGAAAGGACCACTGCGCAGTTTCATTGAACCGCATCAAAGCGACAGAGTTGAAATTAATCGTTGGATTATTCCTATAACTCAAGTAATTAGCGGCAAACATGTTGTAGTAGTTGATGACAGTCTTGTAAGAGGAACAAGCTCAAAGGCAATCATCAAGGCTCTGCGAAGATCAGGCGCAAGAAAGATTAGCATGGTTATCACTTTTCCCCAGATCAAATATCCATGTTATGCAGGAATTGATTTTCCATCCCAAGATGAGCTGGTTACATTTATGGGAGATGACAAGAATTACACCGAAGAAGAGATTACAGAAAAAGTTAGACAACTAATCGGTGCAGATTTTCTTGGCTACAATGACGCTCAGAATCTTGCAAATGCTGTAGGGATGGATTACAATTCTATGTGTTTTACCTGCCATTCAGGTGATTATTCTACTCTGGGAATAAAACCCAAGTTTAAGAGCAGAGCAGAAATCAAGGGAGAATAGAATTGGAATTAGCATTTGTTCTTGTAAAAAGCAGGGTGGGCCATGAAATGGATGTGCTAAATGAAATCTTAAAAATTGACGGAGTAAAGGAAGTAACTGGCACATATGGCCAGTATGATATTTTTGTAAAGGTTCAGGGTTCAACTAGGGCCCAAATTGAAAAAATAATCACCAAAGAAATTCGTCAAGTACGCAATGTGATTTCAACAACCACTTTGCCTGTTATCCCAGGCCAAGGCAAGAAATAGCCATAATCCAAAAAATATATCAGTTTAAATCCGAGTCAGTTCAATGACGCCTGATTGAGGTTTTTACGTTCGGGCAAGGTCAAAGACATATACGAACTAGATGACAAGTACATTCTATTTCATTTTACAGACCGAGTCTCTGCATTTGATGTAAAGTTTCCAACGCCTATACCACGAAAGGGCGAAGTCCTCTGCAAGTTTGCCCAGTTTTGGTTCGAAAAATTACCAACCGAAAACCATTACGTCAGAACAGAGGCAAAGGACAAGATAGTAGTTAAAAAAATGGATATAATTCCAATTGAATGCGTTGTTCGTGGATATTTCTATGGCAGTCTGGTCCAAAGATGGAAAGAAGGCGAAGTAAAAATTCCAGAAGGGACAGATACTAAAATTGCAGCAAAATTCCCAAGACCTATCTTTGATCCAACAACAAAGTCTGAAACTCATGATATTCCAATAACTAGAGGTGATGCATTGGCCAAAAATCTTGCAAGCTCTGCTGAATATGACTGGTTAGAAAAGACCTCGCTTGGGATTTACCAAAAGATGTCAGAAATAGCAGAGAAGGCAGGATTCATACTGGCAGATCTAAAACTAGAGTTTGGAAAGATAGGGGACAAGATTATTTTAGGTGACTCTATTGGTCCTGATGAATACCGAATGTGGCCACAAGAATCGTATGAAGTGGGAAAGATACAAGAAAGCTACGACAAGCAACTATTACGCGACTGGCTTGCAGCTCGTGGTCTGCAAAAAAAGTTCGAAGATGAAAGAAAGCAGGGAATAGCACCTGTTGCGTCAGAACTTCCATCCGAACTGTGCAACGAAATGTCTTCTAGATACCTAACTTCATACGCGCGCATTACTGGAACTCGTCTTTAACTCGAATTTTGTTTTAGGGCATTACAAATCTTGTACCCCTATGCCTTTTTTTTCTATCCAAAGGAACCTTTTTCCCAAAAACCTAAAAAATTTTCCAATTTTTAATTTTATTATACTGTTACTATGTATATGATAATGATGATAAATACATCATAATGATA
>JBARDK010000063.1:0-11465 GCA_049795075.1 Nitrosotalea sp.
CTCTTAGTAACTCCAGGCTCTGAGCAGATACGTGCTACAATAGAAAGGGATGGACAGATGGAGACCCTTCAAGAAATTGGAGCAACTGTATTGGCAAATGCATGTGGGCCATGTATTGGACAATGGCAAAGACCGGAACTAAAGCCAGGCGAACCTAATACTATCGTCACTTCATATAACAGGAATTTTCCGGGAAGAAACGATGGTAGAAGGGAGACAATGAACTTCATAGGAAGCCCAGAGCTGATTGTTGCTCTTGCTCTTGGAGGGCGGTTGTCATTTAACCCACTGAAAGACCAAATTACCGCGTCTGATGGCAAAAAATTCACACTAGAGCCTCCAACAAAGGCCCTAGAGGTTCCACCGCTAGGATTCAAAAGTGTAAACGACGTCTATGTTCCACCTTCTGAAATTCCAGATCTTGTCGCAGTGACAATTCCTGGAAATAGTAACAGACTTCAAAAACTTGAACCATTTGCAAAATGGGATGGAAAAGACTTTGTAAACTTGCCAATTTTATTGAAGGCAAAAGGAAAATGTACAACTGACCACATATCGCCAGCAGGCCCATGGTTGAGATTTCGAGGCCATCTTGATAAAATCAGTGACAATATTTTCTTGGGCGCAGTTAATGCTTACAACAACGAAGTGGGGAAAGGAAAAAATTTCCTTACCGGTACCATGGATGCTTTTCCAACTATCGCAAGACAGTACAAAGACAAGGGACTCGGGTGGATTGTAATCGGTGATTACAACTATGGTGAGGGAAGTAGCAGGGAACATGCTGCCATGTCTCCAAGATATCTTGGATGTGCTTCAGTAATAGTAAGAAGTTTTGCAAGAATTCACGAAACTAATTTGAAAAAACAAGGAGTACTTGCACTAACATTTGCCAATCCATCTGATTATGACAAGATCAGAGAAACTGACAGGGCCAGCATAGTTGGACTCTTAGAGATGCAGCCGGGCAAACAGTTGCAAGCATACATAAATCATGAAGATGGCACAAAGGAGAGTATATTGCTAAACCACTCTTACAACAATTTCCAGATAAAGTGGTTTCAGGCAGGATCTGCCCTTAACATATTGCGTGAAAGCGAGAATCTCTTACACTAGTTACTCAGCAACTTAAAATGTTTTGATGTTGATATTATCTGTACGATGAGCCGTAGGTTTGACCCAAGTGAATTGTATAACAGGGTGGTGCACTATTACATTGACAAAAAAGGATATTCTAAAGAACAGGCAAATAAGATAGCACAAAGAGTTGTTCAAAGGGAAGAAACAAGGCGCATATGTAAAAATGCAAAATGCGGCCATTCAATAGATGATCATATCAGAACAAAAGAGACATGCCTAGTGTTAGATTGCGATTGCAGGCAATTTGTCAGCTAGAAACCTTTAGGATTATCTTTCCAAACTGAGAGCCTTCTTCCATCTTTTGATGCGCTAACTGAGCGTCTTTGAGAGAAAACACGCTGTCAATTATTGGCTTTATTTTATTTGATTTCATGAATTTATGCAGTGCAATTAACTGTAATTTTGTACCAAGATACGCGCCAACTATGCTTGCTTCCTTGCTGTAAAAAGATCTAATGTTTACATTAGCTTCTCCTCCAGTGGTGGTGCCGCAGGCAATCATTTTTCCACCGACCTTGAGTATCTCGATACTTGTTGGCCACGTCTTTGCTCCAACATGATCAATTACTGCATTGACACCTTGGTTGTTGGTATACTTTAGGGTCTCAGCCATCACGTCTGACTTGCTTCTATCTATGACTAGATGCGCTCCCAGTTTTCTTGCAAGACCTACCTTATTTTCATTTGATACAACAGTTATGATTCTAAAACCCCTTGCCTTGGCAAGCAGTATTGCAGCAGAGCCAACACCGCTGTTTGCGCCCCAAATGAATACCGTGTCGCCTTTTTTGCACCTGGATCTTTCAAGCATGTTCCATGCAGTAAGATATGATACGTTCAATGCACATGCTTCCATGTCGGTAAACCAACTTGGCTTTTTTACAATGTTTTTTTGTGGAACTCGAATCAGTTCTGCATAGCCTCCATGATACTTGCCAAAACCTCCTATGATAGAAAATGATGTTCTTGGTACATCACTTTGTATGGCTGGGTGCACTATCACCTTGTCACCCTTCTTGAATTTTCCAAAGCCCTCTACAAGGGTACCGGAAATATCGCAACCTAGAACATGAGGAAATAAAACTTGCCTGCCAGGCAAACCATTTCTAACCCATATGTCCAGATGGTTTACCGCACAATAATCCACTTTAACTATTGCATGACCCTTGGTTGTCTGCGGTCCATCGATTTCTTCATATGACAAAACATCTGGGTCACCATGTTTTCTAATTACTACTGCCTTCAATTACATAGCATAGCCAAAAATCACTATTTAAAGGAAATATAATTTTTGAACCCCGGCTTTGGAAAAAAGAAATCTATCAGGACTTTAGATTATGCATGGCTTGCAAGTCTTTTGCAAACTGTTGCAACTCATCAGGAATGCCTATATCAATTGAATCTTTCAAAGATAGGTTCTTTTCCTTTTTCTTATTCCACACACTAGAGTTAAACTCTGTAATTTGTTTTGTAAATCTTGTCCAGTCTTCGTGATTTTCTTGCTGTGGAAACTTTTCTTTGTGAATTGTCTTGTCAGAGTATAGAATCTGCCAAAGATAATCTGTGATAAATGGTGTTATCGGTGCAAGAAGAAGAAGCAATGTGGAAAGAACTTTGTGTAGTGTGAAAATTGCTGCGTCTCTTTCTTCTTCGCTAAAACTGCTGCTGTATGCACGGCCTTTTACCATTTCAATATAATGTGCGGCAAATAAATTCCATGTAAACTCGCGAATGCTAGTTGAAGGGACAAAAAAGTTGTAATCATCAAATCCCTTCTTGCATTCTGATACAACCTTATCCAATTCTGATAATATCCAGTTATCTGCAGGAGTAGTTTTGGCTGACTTGACTACTGGAAAGCCTGATAGAAACCTCGATATGTTCCAGAGTTTGCTTAGGAATTTCTTTGTGGTTTCAATTTTTTGCTCAGAGCATCTAAAGTCGTAACCAAGATTTATCTCGCTTGCACTCCAGAATCGAAATGTATCTGCACCAAATTTTTGAATTACCGGGAGAGGATCTATGACATTTCCCTTACTTTTGCTCATTTTTGTTCCATGTTCATCAACACCATAACCCATAATCCATGCCTCACTCCATGGCGTCTGTCCAGTAAGCTGCTCACACCTCAAGATTGTGTACTAGAGCCAAGTTCTCACGATATCTTTGGACTGTGGCCTGATTGTTGCAGGATAAGTTTTTTTGAAGAACTCTTCGTCCTGACCATATTTTGAGACATATAGCGGTGAGACGCTTGAATCCATCCAAGTATCAAACGTTCTTTCCTCTCCGACAAACTCGGTTGCGCCGCATTTTGTACATTTTGAGATGGGGCTTGGATCTTTCCATGGTTTGTAATATTTGCCAGGTTCTGGTATGTGTGGCTCTGAGCATTTTTTACAATACCATATTGGAATTTCTGTTCCGTAAAATCTTCTTCTTGAAATAGGCCAGTCAATTGTTATTGATTCTAGCCAATTCATGAGAATCTGTTTGTGCATGGAAGGATGAAAGACAATCTTGGAGCCCAATTCCTTAATTTTTTCTACAGACTCTTTTTGCTTTAGATAATATTCTTCCATCGGGATTATCTCAATTGGTGCCTTGCTCCTCTCAGAAATGGGGGTTCTATGATTGATACTTTCTACCTTCTCAACCAAGCCTTGGTTTTGAAGGTCCTCGATTATCTTTTCTCTTGCCTGTTTTACTTTGAGTCCTGCATATGATCCTGCAGCTTCTGTCATTCTGCCATTTTTGCCAATAGCTACAATTTCTTGTAGTTTGAGTTCTCTGAATAACGTAACATCGTTTTGATCACCATAACTGCAAACCATCACAGCTCCAGAACCAAATTCCTTTTCTGCTGAAGGGTGGGTTCTAATCTGAACCTCTCTGTTAATGACAGGAATTATTACACTTTTACCTATGGTATCGATATGTCTTTCATCCTCTGGGTTTACAATTATTGCCTGACACGCACACAAAAGCTCAGGTCTGGTACTAGCTATGATGAGAACTTTATCAGAATCTTTTATCTTAAATTTCATGTAAACTAGTTTGGTTGGAATTTCTTCATAGGTTATTTCTGCATCTGCAATAGTGGTTCCAGTAATCCAGTCATAGTTATTTGGCCTATTTGCAATGTAGATCAGTCCCTTTTTCCACAATTCTATAAATGTGGCCTGTGTAAGGGCACGATATTGCTCAGAATCCGTTCTATAATATTCCGAAAAGTTACCGCTAAGTCCTAGGTTTTTCATTATCTGAATCATTTCTGCCTCAAGGTCATCGAGTGCAGTAGCACACAATTTCAGAAACTCGGCTCTATCTGTTTCATGCATCCTTATGTTGTGTTTTTTCTCTGTGTACATCTCTACAGGGAGGCCATTTCTGTCAATTCCTATTGGAAAGAGCACATTCTTTCCTGTCATCCTAGCAGTTCTTGCTATCATGTCTATCTGTGCATAATGAGCAGCTGCTCCTATGTGCCAAGGTCTTCCAGATGGATACGGTGGAGGAGTATCAATTACGAAAACCTCTCCTTGGGGCTTGAACTCGTAGGTTCTAGAGTCTTCCCACTGTTTTAAAATCTGCTTTTCAATCTCAGGATTCCATGCTGTTTCCTTTATTTTTGGTTCCATGTCATTATGATCTTGAGATCTGTGAAATAATGTGGGCTCCTTTGTTATAGCCCTCATAGACGTATACCCCAACTGCTTCTACGTTCTTTGGCATCTTGGGAACTAGAAGTTTTATTATTTCAGTTGACAGGTTTTCAACTGTAGCTTCTCCTTCTAGTAGATATGTTGTATTTTTTGGAACCTGAAGATCGAATTTTCCCTTGGGGCCATCAAATGCAATGTTGTAATGAAGATCGTCTTCTTTTGCAAGGTACTTTCTGTTGATGAAGAATTTATGGTCTAGAACTGAAATAACTTCCTTGATGATCTTTTTTGCTTCACCAAAATCAACAAGCAGGTTATTTTTCATTTCTCCTACAAGTTCTACCATGACTGATGACGTATGGCCGTGAAGAATAGAGCATTTTTCTACCAGCGGCAAGATATGTGCATAATCAAATGCAAACGAAGGATCCTCGATGAAGATCGAGCCAGTCTGGACATCTTTTGTTTTGTAAAGTACTATATCATCAAGCTCTTTTAGCTTGGCTGCAAGTTTTGGATGACCAATGGCAATTATCTTTGCATCGGCATTTTCTTGTTTTAATTCCTTGTATTTTGTTATGTCTTTTTCATCATCTATTATCTCTATGAGTCCTTTTTCAGTCTTAAAGTCGACGTTAACTTTATTTCCATTTTTTAACGTAAGACTGTAATTGTATTCATATTCCACTCCAAGAAACGTTAGCATCTCAGCTATGGAAAGCTCTGTCCTACTCCTTAGGAGATTTCCTTTTTTGTCGATATAGCGAAAATCCGAGTCAAGAATTGCCGAACCGCTTGGCATTTGAAAAATTTTGGACTGTCCGTATATAAATTCTGTACAGGTCACTTTGTTAGTACAAGTGCTATTTTGCTAAAGAGTTGAGCGTCTTTGCAAGGTTGATGTCATTTTGTGTTATTCCACCTGCATCGTGAGTTACCAGTTCGACCTTGATCTTATTGTACACATTAAACCACTCTGGATGATGATTCATCTTTTCTATGTGAATGGCAGCCTTGCTCATAAAGCCAAAGGCATCTATAAAGTCGGCAAAAACAAAATCTTTGTGTAGTTTACCATTTACAACACTCCATCCTTGCAAACTTGCTAGTTCTTTTTGAATTTGTTCCTCGGTTAGTTTGACAAGTGTCATGATTTTTTCTAGCGAATCCTATATTTAACTCTCATAGAAAAAGTATTAGATCGTAAGCAAAATGGCAAACCCTGTCACGCAAATACATGAGCAAATAATTCATGCAATACAAAACACACTAACAACAAAAAAAATTGCAATAGCCTTTTCTGGAGGTGTTGATAGTTCGTTACTGGCGAAAATTTGCTCTGACATTGGATTTGATGTAACGCTACTTACAATAGGATTTGAAGGCTCGCATGATATTGAATTTTCAAAGAAAATTGCAACTCTGCTTGGATTCAAACATTTCGCTTACATTATAAAAAAAGAATCCTTCTCAAGTGTTGCAAAAGAAATTAAACTTAAAATCAGGACAGACAATCTTTCTTGGAATGAGAATTGTATAGCTTTCTACTATGTATCAAAACTTGCAAAAGAACATGGCATTGAAAAAATTCTTACAGCAAATGGCATTGATGAACTCTTTTGTGGGTACAATGCTTACAGGGAAGTTGTAAAAAATGGCGAAAAAGCAGTCGTGGCTCTAATGGAGTCAAAACTTGAGAATGAAATTAAAATGATGAAGGCAGTAGATATGGTATCTTCAGGGTTTGGTGTAAAAATAGTACAGCCATTACTTTCTGACGAATTTGTTGCCTTTGCAAAAACTATTCCAGTCGAGGAAAAGATAAAAAACAAGGATGACTTGGTTCGAAAACACATAATCCGGAAACTGGCTTTATCAGTTGGAGTTCCAAGCGATTCTGCACTGAAAAGAAAAAAAGCACTACAGTATGGTTCGCTTATTCACAAAAATTTGATGAAATTCAAGAAAACTTGACACAGGACTTTTTGACTATGTTGTAGACATTTTTGATTATTTGGCCAGATGCACCAAGGTGATTTTCTGGAACAAAAATGCTGTCTATCTCTTCTTCTGTAAGATGTGATGATATCGCATCGTCATCTTTTACTGCATCTCTGAAATCAATCCTGTTCTCTGATGCTGCAAATGCGACACGCTGTATGTCTCTATATGCTTCAAATCTGGGAACTCCTTTCTTTATGAGAGCTTCGAGCACAAATTCTGCAAAGATTTGGCCCATCGTGAATTCTAAATTTTTCCTGATTCGTTCTTCGTTGACATACAATTCTCTTAGAATTTTTGTCATTGCTTCTAACATCTCATCTAGGAGAATGGGGCTTGTGGGAAGAATAAATCGCTCGTTTGCAGAATTTGAAAGGTCTCGTTCATGCCAAAGAGGTATATTTTCAAATGCTACAGAAATCTGACTTCGTAATAGCTTTGAAAGTGACGTAACACGCTCGCTTTTTACTGGATTTCTCTTAACTGGAACAGCACTACTTCCCATCTGTCCTTTCTTGAATGGTTCTGCCACTTCGCCTATCTCTGTTCTCTGAAGATTTCGTATCTCTACTGCAAATTTTTCTAGCGTAGATCCAATCAATGCCATAGAGAAAACATATTCTGCATATCTTTCACGTGGTACCACTTGAGTTGTAACATCTGCAGGAAACAAGGCAAGTTTTCTTGCAACTCTTTTTTGAACTTCAAGTGCCTTTGCTCCCATGAGGGAGCCTGTTCCAACCACGCCCAAAGTCTTACAAATTAAGATCCGCTTCTTTACCTCTTCAATTCTTTCAATATGTTTTGCCATCTCAAGTGCGGGATTTGCAAATTTTAAACCAAATGAAATTATGCTTGCGTGTTGACCATGAGTTCTTCCTACTGCGGGCATTTCCTTGTATTTTACTGCTAATTCTGCTAAAATAATTGCAAGTTTTGCTATCTTGGGTTCTATTATGCGAATCGCGTCTCTTATCTGCAAAGAATTACTGGTATCAACAAGATCATTGCTTGTCAAACCATAATGAATCCAAGGCCTTGCAGAAGATTTGCATATCTCACTGAGGGCCTCTACTAGAGCTGCAGTGTCATGATCACTTTTTGCCTCTATTTGTCTCACTCTTTTTGTGGTTATTTTTCCAGATCTTGCCATCTGTGCGATATTTTGCGCCGCACTTTTTGGTATCATTCCTATCTCTGATTGTGATTGAGCCACAGCTGCCTCGATCTCTAGCTGGTACGAGATCTTTTTTTGGTCATTAAAAATTTCCTTCATGGCATCTGTTCCATAACGACCTGCATCAATTGGCAGAATTGGCATATCTGAAGTAAACTATACTAGCAAAATAAATCTACTTGAGGCATGTCTTACTCATGATTTAAATTGTGTCCAAATATCCTTTTTCGCAGAAAGAAATGACTTCGTTAATTCCCAAAAAAATAGGAAATATGGAATATCGCATTGAGGCAGATGCTTCCAGAGGCATGAAGGTTCCAGTCACAATCTATGCAGATGAAGGATTATTGCAAAAAATGCTAACTGATAGGACTATAACTCAAGCTGTAAATGTTTCTACGTTACCAGGAGTTGTAAAACACGTAGTGGTACTCCCTGATGGTCATGAGGGATATGGTTTTCCAGTTGGTGGGGTGGCTGCCATGGATGCAGAAGAAGGGATGATAAGCCCTGGAGGAGTTGGCTATGACATCAACTGTGGTGTAAGGCTGGTAAGGACAAATCTTAACGAAAAAGATGTAAGGCCAAAACTAAAGGAACTCGTACTTGAGCTTTTCAAATCTATACCTTCAGGGGTTGGCTCAAAAGGCGCTGTAAAACTGAGCCCTTCAGATCTTGACGAGGTTCTTGTACGGGGGGTACAATGGGCAGTAGATAATGGATATGGCTCAAAAGATGATGCGGATGTATGTGAAGAAAACGGCCAAATAAAAAATGCAGATCCAAACAGAGTGTCACAAACTGCACGCAAACGAGGCGCTCCACAACTTGGCAGTCTTGGTTCCGGAAATCATTTTCTTGAGGTTCAACGTGTTGATCAGATTCATGATAAAGAAGCTGCAAACAGAATGGGAATTTACAATGAAGGACAAATTACGGTGCTAATCCACTGCGGTTCACGAGGATTTGGGCATCAGGTTTGTAGTGACTATCTTAGAACATCTGAACAGGCACTTCAAAAATATAAGATAAATCTAGTCGATAGAGAACTTGCCTGTGTACCAAACTCTTCTGAGGAAGGTGAATCTTACAGAAAAGCAATGTTTGCAGCATTGAACTTTGCTTGGAGCAATAGACAGATGATTACACACTGGACAAGAAAGGCATTTGAGCGAGTCTTTGGGCAAACAGAGGCAGATCTGGATATGAAACTCATCTATGACGTGGCTCATAATATCGCAAAGGTTGAAAAACACAAAATCGATGGCGAGCTACGATCAGTAGTGGTTCACAGGAAAGGTGCAACAAGGGCATTTCCAAAAGGCAGAGACGAAATACCGATGAAATATCGAGACTTGGGGCAACCTGTCTTTATTCCAGGCTCCATGGGTACAGGCAGTTGGATTCTTTTGGGAAAACCCAATTCAATGGACTTGAGCTTTGGTTCTACTGCTCACGGTGCAGGAAGAATGATGTCAAGATCAGCTGCAAGGCGCAGTTTCACTGAGAGTCAAGTTCAAAAATCTCTTAGTGACAAAGGAATTTTCATAAAAGCTCTTACAATGGAAGGTGTTGTTGAGGAGACACCAGAGGCATACAAGGATGTAGACGCAGTGGCAAATGTATCTCATGAGCTGGGAATAGCAACAAAGGTAGCTAAACTTGTTCCTATAGGGGTAATCAAGGGATGACAGAGGAAGACAAAGAACTAGAACTTTTGAAGGCAAAACGACTACTTGAGATGCAAAAAAACATCTCACAAAAACAGAAAATTGAGGAATCAAAGACAAATCAGCCGGCCACTTCTACTGTATCGCCGCGAGAGATTGTTGTCAAGAAACTTGGTTACCGGGGACTGGAAGTTCTTGAAAATGCAGAGGCGCAATTTCCAGAAGATACTAAGTTAGTGGTAGCAAAACTTGCAGAGTTACTACAGTCTGGCGAGGTTGCTGAAATTATTGATGGGGGAAAACTGCTTACACTTTTTAGGTCGATTGGAATTCGAGTTAAGGTACAAACTACAATAAACGTTGAACAGGATGGCAAGTTGGTATCATGGTCAGACAAATTAAAGGGAGAAACTGATGAATTAAAAGGAGAAACTGACGAATTAAAGGTAGAACCTGATGTAGATAATCGGGATACTCCACCGGAAAATCCTTAGTTTATTTATGCCAATAAATCAAATTTTATAATTGTGTAACCAAGCTAGAACGATAAGATGGCTCTTTGTGCAGACTTTGGCTGGGAAACTTGATGAATAACAGGACAACCATCTTAGAAATTGCAAGTACGCAATATGAAACAGACATTGAGCTAATTTCTTCTGCAATGGATAACTTGCAAATGCTTTGTGAAGTACATGATGGATTTCTTATTAGCGAACCTATGAATCGATTTGGCTGGGCATTTTTCAAGATATTGATAAAAGATGAACTCTTGTCTGCGATGCAACTAAAACTTGATGACAAAATTCAAGTGTCTAAAGGAAAATCATATGAAGAAAAATTTACCAGTTTTATGACAAACTTCTTTGAAAGCAAAAATGCAAAAGTAAAGGTAAAACTAGTAGAAGTCTAGACTCTTCTTCCTCTTTTACCACCCTTCTTGCGGGTTGTATCATGAGGAATAGGCGTTACGTCATCAATTCTGCCGATTCTAAATCCGCCTCTTGCCAGTGCTCTGATTGCTGCCTGCGCTCCAGGTCCTGGAACCCTCGATCCCACTCCACCAACGGCTCTTACCCTGATGTGAAGTGCGGTGAAACCTTTGTCATGAGCAGATCCTACAACTGCCGCAGTGGATTTCATTGCAGCATAAGGAGATGATTCATACCTGTCTGCATTTACGTGTCTTCCACCAGAACTGATGGCTACCGTCTCGGCCCCAGAAACATCTGTGATATGGACAATAGTATTGTTATAACTGCTGTATATGTGGGCAACACCCCATTTCTCCTTAGTTTCTTGCTCTGACAATATTTCAGAGCTCTATAACGGGTTTAAAAAACATTAGGATCTAAGATGAACCCATCCGCATCGTTTGAGAGGTGTTTCCCGTTTTCCATCTCTGAGAGCTACGTTTTTGCCATTGGTAACACGACCTATTTCAAAAAGAGGTACATTGAGTCTCTTTGCAAGCCTCTTGACCACATGTATCTTCTTTGCAGGAACCGTAGCAACTATTTCGTACTCTTCACCGCCGCAAAAGACAAGATTCGTCAGACTCATTCTCTTCTTTTCTGCAAATGTTTCTACATCCTTTTCAGTTGGAATTGTAGTTATGACAAATCTCTTTTTGCTCAACCTGCTCATGTCATTTAGAGTGATAGATAGTCCATCGCTTGAATCCATGGAAGAAGAAAAATATCTTGCTGCCCTTAATCCAAACTCTAGCCTAGGTGTGGGCAAAAAGACACTTTTTTTACATTTTTTAACAAATTTTGGTTCTGCTTTGAGATTTTCAAGTATGATCTTCAATCC
>JBARDK010000064.1:0-4093 GCA_049795075.1 Nitrosotalea sp.
AAGATTGACGATGCTGTAAAAGGGATCGTAAGTGCAATGGGATTTGGCAATGGAACATAGCATAATCTTTGATTTCTTAAATATGGTATCATTGCAGATTCCCGGTCTTTCACGAGGACCTCTTGGAAGCACCAATCCAATAGTAAAGGGAATGATTCCATCTGTTATCGGCATTATGCTAATTGCAATTGGACTAAATCTTTTCAATGCAATGATAAAACGTAAGATGGTAGATCAAAATAAGATGAAGAAATTGCTCAAGGACACTCGAGCTTGGCAAAAAGAACGTATAGCCGCCTTTAAAGCAAAAGACCAAGAAAAGATAGATGAATTAAACAAGAAATCTGCTTACATGAACAAGATGAATATGGAATTAATGCAATTGAACATGAGGCCAATGATGATTACATTCTTGCCTCTTATTCTGGTATTTTATTTTGTACTTCCTCCACTTTTTTCGTATACGGTCGCGGTGTCTCCAATATCACTGAATTTCATTCCTGGTAACTTTTTCCAACTCACATGCACCGCAGAGAAGGTTGTATCTACACCTAGTATATGTAAACACGTAAACGATCTATATTTCTGGGCATGGTACTTCCTGTCATCTGCTTCCTTTAGCGGCATAATCATGCGACTTACCAAGACTACCATGGACACAAGTTGAATTGCTTAGATCAGTCATAATATCAGGTTCTCCCGCCATTGGAAAGACTACAATAGCAAAGGGCCTTGCAAAGGAATTTGACCTGAAATACATTAGTGGAGGTGACGTACTCAAAGAGATGGCAAAAGAAGAAGGATTTCAGACTGAAAAGGATGATTTCTGGGATACTGAAGCAGGAATGAAGTTTCTGAACATGAGAAAAGGGAACTCGGAATTTGATAAAATAGTTGATGAGAAACTGAAGAAAATGTTCCTAACTGAGGCTGTAGTCATAACTAGCTATACTCTTCCTTGGCTGGTTAAGGATGGGATTAAAATATGGCTTGCCGGTTCGCAAGAAATTAGTGCAAAAAGGATGACAACAAGAGATCATATATCATATGAACATGCCTTTGGAATTGTGAAAAAAAGATATGAAGAAAATAAAATGATATACAAGAAACTATATGGCTTTAATTTTGGAGATGATCTATCTGTGTTTGATAAAATAATAAATACAGACGGTCTGGGTCCAGTTCAAGTGCTTGAACTTGCAAAGAAGGCAGTGAAAAATCATTATGACACTCAAACAAATAGAAAATCTTAGAGTCATAGATCAGGACATAACAAATGACTTGTATGGTACTTACTATGATAAAAGATCGATAGAACAACTTCTCAACTATGGTTTCATATTACTGGATAAACCAAATGGTCCTACAAGCCATGAGACTGTTTCATGGGTAAAGAAAATATTGAATGTTCCAAAGGCGGGGCATAGCGGTACTTTGGATCCACAAGTCTCGGGACTTTTGCCAATTGGTTTTGGTGAAGCAACCAAGGCATTGATAGTTCTTTTGCTTGGACCCAAGGAATACCATGCTTTAGGTAGACTTCATTCGTTGCCTTCTAAGGAAAAACTGAATCAAGTGCTGAAATTATTAACAGGAAAGATTTACCAAAAACCCCCGCAACGATCAGCTGTATCAAGACAAACTAGAATAAGAAATGTATATGAAATCGAAGTTGTAGAAGAAAAGGAACGACTCTTACTTTTGCGTATCTTATGCGAAGCAGGAACATACATCCGAAAAATTTTCTACGATATGGGGGAAATTTTGGGACCTGGGGCTACAATGATAGAGTTAAGGAGAACGCGGGTGGGACAATTTAATGAAGATTCAAACCTTGTGAAAATGCATGACCTTGTAGATGCATATGCGTTATGGAAAGAAAAGAATGACGAGTCAAAGATAAGAAGAATACTCATGCCAGTTGAATACTGTCTAAGTGAGATAAAATCAGTGGTAATAAGAGACTCTGCGGTAGACGCGCTGTGTCATGGTGCTCAATTGGCAATACCGGGAGTCCTTGAAATCTCAAATGGACTCAAAAAAGGAGACTTGGTTGGTGTCTATACGCAAAAAGGCGAGATTGTTGCTCTTGCCGAGGCCATAATGCCAGAAGACGAGATAGTTGAAAATACCAAAGGATTTGCATTTCAGATAAAAAGAATCATCATGGCTCCTAACACTTATCCAAAAAGCTGGCGCTCAAGGACAGTAGTTAACAATTAAAAAGGAATCAAAGTTACCTTTTGAAAGTTGATTCCAAAAGGAGCTACGATTTGTTTTGTTGTAGGGGCCATAGGAGCGGGAGTAATTGGGGCTTTCTTGTTTCAAATCTCCAATCAGACCCCATCTTTAATCTACCAAAACGGACCATCGCTTTCCATAATCCCAGAAAAAATAAACTATCGCCTAGATGAGCCAGTTCACATAAGGATAATTAATTCAGGCACAGTGCCTTTGACGTTTTCTGATTCTTCGTTTGGATTGAAGATTAGGGGCTTGGATGGTACCATCATATACTCACCGATATCTACCCAAACGATTTCCACGTTGAACCCTCATGAAGAGAAAATGTTTGTCTGGAATCAAACAAAAACCGATGGTAGTAAAGTTATTGAAGGCAGGTATAAAATCGAGTCCAACACATCATCAGACACAGACAATGTATTGAAAAAATCAGTTACAATCAACGTCTTTCAGTGATACTGTTGAACTTGTATGGTGTATCAATTAACGTAATATATGGTTAATTTTTACAACGAAGTTGACTTGGCGAATTGATGCCGGGGTCGCCTAGCCTGGTAGGGCGCGCGCCTGGAAATGAAAACCATAAAGCGCGTACTCGCAAGGGTCCGAGAGTTCAAATCTCTCTCCCGGCGCCTTAATTTTTCTATTTATCTTACGAACCTAATTTTTTAGAATTTGAAAAAGTCTGAAAAGATTTGAACTGACAACAAAAAAATCCTTTATTTTGCTAAATTATCTAAAGTGTGATATTGATACTTTTTCGCCAATCTTTAGATCTTTTTGGATCTTTACTTTTCTGATTGCATCTTCAAAGTGTCTTATAGTCACCTTTGCATGTTCAACCTGTTTTTCTGCCTCTTTTGGGTCTGGATACTTTTCAATAAACTCGTGTATGACAAGAGATACAGCAGTATTTGCAATGGAGGCGACATCTGCACCACTAAAACCATCTGTAGCTTCTGCAATCTTGTCCAGATCTACATAGTCTGGGTTTATGCCATTTTGAGTTCCAATCTCTCTCTCAATTGGAATATCTTTCGAGTTTATCTCAAGTATTTTGAGTCTGCCAGCTTTATCTGGTATTGGTACAAGTACCATCTTGTCAAATCTACCAGGCCTTAGTAGTGCCCTATCTATCATGTCTGCTCTGTTTGTTGCAGCAATAACTACAACCCCGTGAAGACTTTCGATACCATCAAGTTCTGTGAGAAGTTGACTGACAACTTTTTCTGTAACTGCGGTTTCTCCCATTCCCCTTGTTGGAGCAATAGAGTCAATCTCATCAAAGAATATAACGCATGGAGAGGCCTGCCTTGCTCTTCGAAATACCTCTCTTATTCCTCGTTCTGATTCACCGATCCATTTTGATAAGAGTTCAGGTCCTTTTATTGAGATGAAATTAGCTTCGCTTTCTGTTGCCACCGCTTTTGCCAAAAGTGTCTTTCCAGTCCCACTTGGTCCATGAAGCAATATTCCACGTGGAGTTCTATATCCAAGTTTTGAATAAAATATAGGATACTTCATAGGCCATTCCACTGCTTCTTGTAGTTCAAGCTTTACATTTTCCAATCCTCCAACTTGGTCCCATTTTATGTCAGGTTTTTCAATGTAAACCTCACGCATTCCAGCAGGAGTGACTTCACGTAATGCAAACCGATAGTCTTCGTCATTTACAACAAGTTTTTCAAGAGTTTCAGCTGGAATCTTTTCATCTGCTAAATTAATCTCTGGCAATAATCTTCTCAAACATTTCATTGCAGCTTCTTTACAGAGATATTCCAAATCAGCTCCTACAAATCCATGGGTTATTGCCGAAAGTTTTTCCAAGTTTACATCTTCACTTAATGGC
>JBARDK010000065.1:0-2478 GCA_049795075.1 Nitrosotalea sp.
CTTCGGTACAAGTTTCATAGTTTATTCCTCTGAGAAGATCTATTCTCTTCTTTAGTCCTTCCTCCCAGTTTATTATTCCTTCAATTCCTTTTCTTGTAATTTCCCAGATCTCATCTTGTTTGTTAATTTTTTCTGCCAATATGGGAAGGAATTCTGCATCAAGTAATACGCCTTCCACATCAAAAATTGCTAACATCAGTTTCCGCTTTGTGAAATGATGGAGATTATATTAATCTTAAGCGATCTTAGATCTTTCTACCACTAGCAATATATTCAAGATATCTAAGATGAAGATTATGAGCGAGCTTCCACACAAATACGAAGTTACAATCAAAGCTGCTTCAACATCAAACAAGCTGTCAGACAAAACAAAAGAAGAGCTAAAAGCATCTGGAATGATGGATGATAAAGGAAAATTAAAGTTGAAGGGAGTTAGCCCCAAGATGCTGAAAAAAATGAAAGAGGAATCTGTAGACTGTCCTGTTTTGAAAAAAGAGGTACCATTTATCCAATGTTTTGTCTGCCCTAATTTCCAAAGCCGAATAACTGGAAAAGTTCTTTGTAAGGGCGACCCGTTGTAGAAGAACAAAGGCTCATTAGGACAAACTGCAAAATGATGTAAGTTGAGTAAAGAGATTGGAATCACAGTCAAAAAGAATGAAGATTTTAGCGAATGGTATACACAGGTAGTGATAAAAGCACAACTTACAGATTATGCTCCAGTCAAGGGGTTAATAGTACTAAGACCATACGGTTATTCAATATGGGAATATATCAAGTCGTCAGTTGATCAAAAACTAAAGGCAACTGGCCATGAAAACGGATTTCTTCCAGTGCTCATTCCCGAATCACTATTAAGCAAGGAGGCAACACATTTTGCAGGTTTTACACCCGAAGTCTTTTGGGTCACACATTCTGGAGACACTGAGATTGGAGACAGATTAGCACTTAGACCTACCTCTGAGACCCTTGCATACTCCATGTATTCAAAATGGATAAAGAGTTGGAGAGACCTGCCTCTCAAGATTAATTTTTGGAATTCTGCATTGCGAGCCGAGATCAAGTCAACAAAGCCGTTTCTGAGGACATCAGAATTTCTATGGCAAGAAGGGCACACAGTACACGCAACAAAAGAAGAGGCAGAGGAAGAGGTAACAGTCATACTTGACATATACAGAAGAACAGTAGAAGATGAACTAGCTATTCCAGTCATACTGGGAAAAAAGAGCGAGAAGGAGAAGTTTGTAGGTGCAGTCTATACAACAACCATGGAATCAATTATGCCAGACGGAAAAGCATTACAGATGGGTACTTCGCATTTTCTAGGTCAAAACTTCTCAAAGCCATTTGATGTAAAATTTCTGGACAAACAAAATATAGAGACTTTTGCGTGGCAGACATCATGGGGAGTTTCTTGGCGACTCATTGGTGCTTTGATAATGGTTCATGGTGATGACAAAGGATTAGTCTTACCACCTCGAGTAGCACCTATCCAAGTAGTTATAGTTCCTATCTACTCTTCTCAATCTGACAAGGACGCTGTCTTGAAAAAAGCAAATGAGCTAAATGAGATTCTTACGAAGAAAAGTTTGAGGATTCATATAGATTCCAGGGATGAGTTTACTCCTGGCTACAAATTCAACGATTGGGAGATGAAAGGTGTTCCACTCAGAATTGATATTGGCCCCAAGGATCTACCAAAAAACAAAATGGTTCTAGTACGACGTGACAGCCTACAGAAATCTGATCTTTCTTTTGACAATGCTGAAGACGGAATTGTTAAAATGCTAGATGAGATTCAAAGAGGTCTCTTCGAGAAAGCAGAAAAATTTCTCAGTGATAGGATACAAGATGTCATTGATTTTGAACAGTTCAAAAAAGAGATAGAGAACGGAATGTTTCTCTATTCTCCATGGTGTGGAGACCAAAAATGCGAGGAAATGATCAAAGAATCTACCGGAGCCGATATTCGCGTCATACCATTTGATGGAAAAAGATCGAATGCCCCATGCATGGTTTGCAAAAACCCAAGCAAGATAGATGCCATGTTTGCAAAAGGATACTAGAAGAACAAGTCAAGACACATACTGATGACAATCAGGGATTATATTTAGCAGCCATAATTGAGACTTGATAAATGTCTGGCTCAAGTACATATCGAGACCGAATCTATATTATAAAAGACATAATTTTGATGTTGGTTCAGTATGGAGAATTGAACCAGACAGCTTTGGTTAGCTTTTGTGGTTTAAACCTCAAAAAACACAAACCCATACTTGATGATCTTGAGTCAAACAACTTGATAATAAGCTCGAAAAAGGCATTAGGGAAAAGAATCATTACAATTTACAAGCCTACTTCAAAGGGAATAGAATTTAGCAGAACCATTTTAGAGCCATATGAAACGTTATTTCCTCGCAAAAAGATTGTAAATGAGAAAAATGGGAATAAAATCTAATCTTGTTCTAGGCCGTAGTC
>JBARDK010000066.1:0-8824 GCA_049795075.1 Nitrosotalea sp.
ACGCCTGAATCTTCGCTTGAAACCAGAAAATCACAAGGTTCTGCAGGAAAACACGAACAACAACGTATGATTGCTGATAGGAAACGTAAAGTCCAAGCCTACATTAAAGGCACCAATAAAAGGACTAATGAGACAAGAGAAGCTATTGACGTGTTGAATAGCAAGGTATTGTCATTGATAAAAAACAAAGTTTAGTGATCATATGATCTCACATGGGATTACAGGATAGATACCTGCACAAAAGATAGGTATAACCAAAGATAAGACAAAATGGATGGATCTGTTGGAACTTGCAGTAAAAGGTGGACAATCCTGAAAATTGTTTCAATAGTTTTGTGCTCTGTTTTGTTGTTATCAGTTTCAGCAATACCTCTAACGTCTGCCCAACTTACAGGCAGTTCACCCTTATCCCTTACGCCAATTTTTCCATCACCATTAAAGCAATCCAGTACAGGAATATCTACAGAGAATGTCAAATGTAATAATGGTTTTCAAGTAATAGGAAAAAGAATAGATGGTTCTCCAGCATGTGTCACTTCTGATACCTTTTCAAGATTGATTTCTCTTGGATGGGGGTACGATCCAATACATGAATTAACCTTTGACGGTTTGAAAGATACCTACAAAGCTGGGCAAGAGATTGACTTTGGTATGAAACTCAAAGCATATGGGAATTTTTGGTGTACTTACCCCGTAGTGGTTGCAAACTATGAAAATAAAGCCGTATGGCAAAGCGGTCTCTTTGTCATGGGATGTCCTGTTATTACGAAAAAAGATTTTGGTTATGGTGAATATGAATGGCATGTAGGATCTAATTCTGGTTTTTCAGGTCTAGGTACAATGATTCTTAATCAAACAGGAACATATTCAATAGTTGTAACTTGGTTCAAGTCGCCTGATGTTCTAATTCAGAAAAACATCACAGTCACACCATAATTCGTTTGCAACCACCCGAATTTCAACACCCATTTAAAACACCCCTAGATTCAACAAAGCCCAAAAAATTGATAAAGCCAAGTTTAACTGAAATTTTTTTCAAACTATGACACATAAAGACGTGATTTTAATGGAGCAATCTTGACTTTTTCATTGATTTTACTTCACATGGCTATAGATAAAAAATTTCTGCAATGAGATGTAAGTATGTACCAATTCGTACAGCCGCAATCAGACAAACCTAACTACACTACAGGCCAGACGTGGGGGGCTTTGAAGAAGGCATGGCGAGGATACAAGATTGCCAAAGTGCAAACTGATCACGCCAAAATGTCAGAATATGCCAAGAAGATAAGAACCCTTCAGAATGACTTGGGAATAAAACAAGCAGAATTTCCAGCACTAAACCTGCACTAGTTAGAATTCCCTTCTTTTTAGAGGGAGTTTTCAGTGAAAACTATTATGCGAAATTTACAATTTTGGTATAATGTTAATTCTTAGTCAAATTGTAATATAGCGGGTTCGCGGGGATTCGGACCCCGGACAGCCGGATTAAAAGTCCGGTACTCTACCTGGCTGAGCTACGAACCCACGCGAAAGGTCATAGTTGTGTATAATTTAGTCTTTTACAAAATTTTTAGATGAAAAGAAAGCTTTAAACTCAGATTTTTGTTCACAATATTTCAACGCCCTTGTAGTATAGAGAGGCTTGGGTAAAATCCAATCCTTGTATAGCCCGGTCTAGAATGGGGCCCTGTCACGGCCTCGACGCGAGTTCAAATCCCGCCAAGGGCGCTTACACTTTTACATTCAAAACCAGGCGCCGATGTTTTGTTAGAGTCAGTTTGGCAAATTCAATTTCTCAAGAGTTTCATTGAGGATTTCCTGGCTGGCTGCAGCGATAAAAGAAATTCTTTGGTCATAGCCAAGTCCTGAATCAAGTGGATTTGCATTTTTATCAACTATGATTCCCCCCGCCTCTAATGCAATAAGGTACCCGGCAGCAACATCTGTGACTCGCAGCTTTTCCCTTATGTCTACAAATAGGTCTACCAGACCACGAGCAAATATTGCAAGCTCTAGTGCAACAGCACCAAAATGCCTGATGTGGTTAGATGCTGAACTGATGGGGGATAGTTTCTGCAGGGAGACTGGCGATATCCCAGACAAATCCACTCCTACCACAAAGTAAAGTGGCTTTTTCTTGTGGACTGTGATTTTTTTTCCATTCATAAACGCCCCTTTACCTCTTGATGCAGAATACATATCTCCAGTGTACAAATCAATGATTGCTGCATCAGTAACAGAGCTGAGTTTATCCTTTGTGGCAAATGCAAGAGAACAACACGAAAAGGGTATACCCCTTACTGCATTTGTAGATCCGTCAACGGCATCCATTATTATAATGCCCTCGGGATTTTTTGAAAGTTCAACCTTACCGCATTCTTCGCCAAGAACCATGCACGGAAAATTAATCTCCCTTAGGTAGTCCAAAACTGTTTTCTCTGCTACTATGTCTATTCGTCGTGATATGTCTCCTCCTGCCCCTCTGCCAAAATCTCCCGCCGACTCTTCTGTCCCAGGAAGGTGTTTGACATTATCGTAAACTCTCTTTGCAGCTTGCTCTAAAATCTCAATTTTTTCCACAGATTTTTTATCCTCGATCCTAATTTATTTCAAGTAATCAAGAAAACATCTCAATGCATAAATAGCAAAAGAAGTTGTGCCAATATGTGAGCAGCAAAGACGAATCAATTTTTAGCAAGGAGGCTTTGATGTCAACAAAACCAGGAAAGGACATAGTAAAACAAGCTTTGTTCAAAAGTAAGGGTTACAAACAATTTGATAAATACAAAAAGGAAGCAGAGGATGAACTTCCAAAATTTACAAAGAGATTTGCTGAAGACCTATTGAGGCAAATAAAGTCTGACAATACTCCTAATGAAACTCAAGAAAAATTTGCCGCTGAAGTAGGTTCAAGCGAGATAACTCTAGAGAAATCCCAAATAGATTCGGTCAAAAAGAGGCTTGAAGACTATGATACCTTGCTTGATAGAGTAACAAGAATTCTCAATTCCAACTTTGTTAAAATGACGTTTCCAGTTTTTAGCGCTTTGTATGATGCATCATCGCAACATTTTGGGGATGCAAATGATGCCAAAAAGAAAACTGACATCATAGATGGTCACATTATTGCAATAGATCTAAGCGAGCCAATGGATAGAATAATGGACAAAGATGAGGATGTAGAGTATCTGGATGACTACAAACTAATGAATCCATACATTCTGCAACTTGCCAGAACTAAGATTGGAAGCGGAGGGCAACAGGTATTGGAAGAATTTGAACGAGGCTTCAAAGATGCAAGAATAGGTCAGTATGTTGATTTTAAACTGAAAATGAAACCAAAGGGCATAACCGAGGAATCAATGATTGAATGTTATAAAAAATACAGAGCTGTCATGGGTACCGCAGGAAAGAACATGGCACTTGCACGTCTTCCCCTAGGAGAAATTTTCTATCTGGGAATGGCAAAAGCAGCTGAGTCGGTGGGGTGTGGCAACGAGATCGAAGACTCGATAAAGAACAAGTTTGTAAAAGTTCCTTCTTGGCCACTCTATTATACAATCCTGACAAATGATGTGCAAAAAGGATTTGAATTTACAATGAAAAAGAGCGAACTGTATCTAAGTGAAGCAAGACTGGCCTTGGAACTCTTACCTGAAAACTTTTTGCATAGGGACTTTCTTGAATTTTTATTTCTTACTGTAGAACATTACAATTCGTTCTGGTTTAACCAACTCCAAAAACAGAAACTTTGGTCAGAATTTGATTCAAAACTACCCAAGTGATAGAAAATGATGTGGTCTGAAAAATATAGGCCAAAAAATCTTCTTGAAATGATTGGCAATGAAGAAGCAAAGGAATCATTTGTCAAGTGGATTGCCAAGTGGGTCAAGGGAACAAAACCCCTACTCTTGGTTGGGCCTCCGGGAATTGGAAAGACTACAATGGCCATGCTTTGTGCTAAACAATTTGGATATGATTTGATAAGCCTCAACGCAAGTGATGTCAGAAATAAACAACGTATACAAGAGATACTTAATCCGGTTCTGGGAAATGCCAGCGTTCTTGGCAAAGCCATGATAATCTTTGTGGATGAAGTGGATGGAATTCATGGAAGATCTGATTTTGGGGGAGTGGGGGCACTTGTAGATATTCTAAAGGAACCAACAGTTCCGATAATCTTGGCTGCAAACTCTGATAATTCTGATAAAATGAAGGACATTAAGAAAGCTACAACAACAATACGAATGAGACCTATCCCACCTAGGCTTTTACGATTTTATCTGGAAGAGATTTTGAGACGGGAAGGTGCCTCCCTTAAGATTGGAACCATGATAAAATTAGTTCTTGATTCAAGAGGTGACATTAGATCCATTCTAAATTCTTCTCAAGCTCTTGTATCTGGATTTGAGCCGCAAACTGACAAGTCCTTTGAAACAACAGACATAGAATCTGCAATAAACGCATTTTTCAAAGCAAAATCATCCAAGGAAGCAATGATGGTACTTTATTCTTTAAGGATTGATCCACGAGAAAAGATTGATGCATTTTATTCAAGTGTGATAACAAGTCAGCTCTCAAAAGAAGACATGCAAGAGATGTTGGATGTAATCTCAGAAGCTGACATGCTCTACGGAAAAATAATGAGAGAACAACAGTGGAGACTTTTACGATATCTGGATTCAATTCTTGTTAGACTCTACAAGAATGGTACTCCTGTTAGATATTCACAATATAACCTTCCTTGGCCTCTAATAACTCGATTGAGATGGGATGGTAAAGCAATAAAGGAACTTGAAGCAAATCTAGCAAAACGCATGCATGTCTCTCGAAGTGTTTTTGCAACTTTTTATCTTCCCTATCTTTTGATGTGTATCAAAAACAAGGCATTAGTAATGGATTTCAATGATGCCGAAAATGAAATCATCCAAAAGGAGATGGCTATCATAAAATGAGCTGGCGTACTATGCCTATGAAATTTCCAGGAACTTGCATAATTTGCAAGAAGAAGATTGAAGTAAATGAAATTGCCTTGTGGGCAAAAGGATTAGGAGTCAAACATCAGGCATGTGCTGAGGTTGTAGATCTAAAATGCGCTATCTGTGGCGGGCCAGCAGGATGCCAACAATGTGAATTCACAGATGATTGTGACAGAAACAAAGTCTCGCAGATGTGTATATGCAAAAAATGTCATGAGGGAAAGGAAGTTTTTGTTCTCTATCAAAAGGCAATTTCAAACCACTTTCCAATCCTGAATCTAAAAGATTGAATTTATTGGCTAATACTTTGATAAATAGTCAAGAGTAAAAAGTTAAAATTTACCCTCAATAGAGTGTGATCAATGCCAGAAGGGACCACGAAGATTACTCCAATTGATCCGGTATTCCATGGGGAGTCAAACTATGAGGTAGGACTTGAAACCTTACTTGCCGAGACAAAAGAAAAGGCCAGAAAACTACAATCCGATCCAAATACGAGCCAAGAGACCATGCAAGAAGTAGCTGAACAATTGCAGGTCTTGGAGTCTTTATGGGAGAACTATCATATCGGAATGAACGTTTTTAGAAATGCGAAAGGTGGTCATGACGGAATTCGAGAAGTTAAACCTGAGTAAATTAATATAGGTTGGGAGTCGCTTCTAATTCGAAACATGCACTCTGAAAAATTGAAAAATTTTTTGCAGAAGAAGCGACAAGCCGAACAGAGTGGCGGAGAAGAAAAAATTCAATCTCAGCATGAAAAAGGTAAGCTCACTGCAAGGGAGCGAGTAGATCTTTTACTTGACGAAGACAGTTTCACGGAGATAGATGCTCTTGTTACACATCATTATTATGAATTTGACATGCAAAATAAAAAATTCTTTGGAGATGGTGTATTGACTGGTTATGGGACAATAAATGGCCGTAAAGTTTTCCTTTTTGCCTATGATTTTGCAGTTCTTGGTGGAACATTAAGCGAGATGGGAGCCAAAAAAATAACCAAAGTCATGGAACATGCAACGCGTGTTGGGTGCCCAATAATTGGAATAATAGATTCAGGAGGTGCTAGAATTCAAGAAGGAATTCTAAGTCTTGATGGATTTGCCAGTATATTCTATTGCAATCAACTTGCCTCTGGTGTAATTCCTCAAATTACTTGTAGTGTAGGTCCATCTGCTGGAGGTGCAGTCTATTCTCCTGCCATGACAGATTTTGTTATAATGGTAGACAAGCTTGCAACCATGTTTGTAACTGGTCCAGAAGTAGTCAAGACTGTTCTTGGAGAAGAGGTCTCATTTGACGAACTTGGAGGCGCAATGTCGCACGGAAAAATTAGCGGTGTTTCCCATTTCGTTGCAAAGAATGAATATCAATGCATGGACATTGTCAAGTCTATATTGTCATACGTGCCTCAAAACAGTACTGAAGAGCCGCCTGTAGTAGATACTGGTGATGATCCAAACAGACTTGATAATAATTTAATAAACATAATTCCTGAGAATCCATTGCAACCTTATGACATGAAAGAAATCATACATTCAATTGTTGATAATCACCAGTTCCTTGAGATTCACGAACTGTTTGCATCAAACGTCATTGTGGGATTTTGTAGGTTGCATGGAAGAACTGTGGGAATTGTAGCAAATCAGCCCATGGTACTGGCAGGTGCACTAGATATTGATTCATCAAACAAGGCGTCAAGATTTGTTAGACTTTGCGATTGTTACAATATTCCAATTGTCACTCTTGTTGATACACCAGGATACATGCCTGGAACCCAACAAGAGCATGGCGGTATAATCCGACATGGAAGCAAACTCTTGTATGCATATTGTGAAGCAACCGTACCTAAAATAACTATTATAATTGGAAAAGCCTATGGAGGCGCTTACATTGCGATGGGTAGCAAGAACTTGGGCACCGATATGAATTATGCATGGCCAACAGCTCAAATCGCAGTATTGGGTTCAGAAGCTGCAGTAAGAATTATGAATAGAAAGGAGATTGAGACTGCAAAGGATCCAGTAGCACTGAAAAAGCAACTTGTTGATAATTTCACTGAAAAATTTGCAAATCCATATGTGGCTGCATCATATGGCACCATTGATACGGTGATTGATCCAGCTGAAACCAGGCCTGCCATCATTCGTGCTTTAGAGGCTCTTGCAAACAAAAGAGAGAAAAGAATTCCACGTAAGCACGGAAACATAAATCTCTGACTTGGATATGATAGAAAAAATTCTTATTGCAAACAGGGGAGAAATTGCTATCCGTGTAATCAAGACATGTAACGCTCTAGGAATAAAATCAGTCGCAGTCTATTCCGATGAAGATGTAAACTCAAAACATGTTAAGATGGCCTCAGAGTCATATTACATAGGTCCTCCCTCTCCAGCACAGAGCTATCTTAACATGGAAAAGATAGTCGAGACGGCATTAAGCTGTGGGGCTGATGCAATTCATCCAGGATATGGATTCCTCTCAGAAAATGCTGACTTTGCTGATCTTTGTGAAAAAAAGAAACTCAACTTCATAGGGCCTTCTGGAAAATCGATGAGGCTTTGTGGAGACAAGATGTTGTGTAAAGCAGCAATGGCAAAAGCAAAAGTACCAACAATTCCAGGCAGCCTTGGAATTGTTGAAGAGGTAGAAAAAGCTCTTGACATAGCACATGATATCGGATATCCAGTCATGCTCAAATCAGTATTTGGCGGTGGAGGTAGGGGAATCAGACTTGTGCATGATGACCAGGAACTCAAACAGGCATTTGAACTTGCGTCAGGTGAATCAAAAGCTGCCTTTGGCAAGTCTGCACTTTTTGTTGAAAAGTTTCTGCCAAAAATAAGACATATTGAATTTCAATTAGCTAGAGATAAACACGGAAACGCCGTACATATTTTTGAAAGAGAGTGCTCTATTCAGAGACGACATCAGAAATTAATCGAAATGTCGCCATCTCCAGTGGTTGATCAAAAGACTCGTGATGAAATAGGTCAGCTAGCGGTAAATGCCGTAGTTGCTGTAGATTATCATAATGCAGGTACTGCGGAATTTCTTAGACTGGACGATGGTACATTCTATTTCATAGAAATAAATGCCAGACTTCAAGTTGAACACCCCGTAACCGAGTTTGTTTCTGGACTTGATCTTGTAAAATTGCAAATTGATATTGCAAATGGAAAAGAAATACCATTCAAACAAAAAGACCTGAAGGTAAATGGTTGTGCAATAGAATGCAGAATAAATGCAGAAGATACATTTCTTGACTTTGCTCCATCCACAGGAAGGATTTACGATGTCAATATTCCATCAGGCCCAGGAGTTAGGGTGGATACTTACCTATATCCAGGTTGTACTGTCTCGCCATATTATGATTCATTGATGGGAAAACTTATCACATGGGGCCAAAACTTCGAGGAGGCAAGACAAAGAATGCAAACTTCGCTTTCCGACTTTTACATAGAGGGAGTGGAAACTGCAATTCCACTCTACAGGACTATACTTGATAGTAAAGAATTCATTTCAGGAGATCTATCAACTGATTTCCTTGAAAGATTCAAGATTCTTGACAGACTGCGTGATGATCTTAAAAAAGAAGCGTTACAAAAATCTGAGATTGCCCTAGCTGCTATACTAATACATTCTGAATTTCTAAAAAATAGAATAAGACCACATAAGGAACACAGTATTCGCTGGAAAACACAATTGGATAGGAATTAGAAATGAAGTTTAAACTTGAAAATACTGACGAAACTCTGGAGGGTGCAATAGTCAAGTCGCTTGGAAATACTGTATTTGTTGTAAAAATCAGAAATAATGAACACAATCTAAAGATCCTAAAC
>JBARDK010000067.1:0-1785 GCA_049795075.1 Nitrosotalea sp.
TGCATGTTCCATAAGCATAATTGCAATCGGCCCACTCTCTTTTGACATGCCTTTTTTTTCAAGTTCTGGAAAGAGTGAATTTTCTTCCTTTCCATGGTGACACAAATCAGTAAAGTTTTTTGTAAAATCAATAACTTGTGAAATTATAGGTTCAGGTATGGTGACTCCATTCTGCAAAAGCGGAATTGTTGCCCACATGGCCTTTAGCACTTTCTCGATTAGTGCATGGTCTTGTCTTAGGGACTCGGTAGACATTTTGATGATTGTGCACATATTTTGTTCCAATTTAAGCGTAATTTTCGGTAAATCCAACAACTTGGGGCATCTGTAAGAGTTTTTTTTGTACCGGATAAACGGAACAATATCTGTGATCAGTAGGATATGATATGTAATGTATCAAATTAGTCCATCTGGAAAGATACCAAATACAGGACATCTGTACCCGCGTTTTTCATAAACCAGCATAATATGCAGTCATGACCTACGACGATCTTGATATGAAGAAAAATCTTGTTATTCTAGCAGTTGGAAAAGCACTCATGGATATTGATTCTAGGAGATATCTAGAAGTTTCAAAACTTCTTGATGAAAAATATGGCATCACTCTTTTTGTTTGCCATGAAAATCCAAAATACCTGATCTCTTGGTATTGAATCATATGTTCCGATCATTGAAAAGGTTTTAACTCAGCAGATCAGGAATTTAGCAGATATGGGAGATCTTCGCAAAGATTATGTTATTGATAAATTCGTAATTGTTTCTCAAGATAATCACAACACCAGTGACTCAAAGAAATGTCCTTATTGTCCTGGAAATGAATCTATGACAAATCCATCGTCGCTTTCCCTTGTTGCAAAGGACGGTATGCTGCAAAGACTTCAGGATACAGAAGATCACTATGTGCAAAATTGGTCTGTTAGAGTCTTTGAAAGCAAGAATCCAGTAGTTGCTACTACATCAGAGAATTCTTACAGTGACAGGCCGCTTTATAGTGAACCAGCTTATGGTTACCACTATATCGTAGTTGCATCTGAAAAACACAAGGACTCACTTGCTAGTATACCAACTGAACAATGGTCTAACGTTCTAGTTGTAATTCAGGATAGGCTTAGGTGGTTATACACACAAAGGGGTGTGACCTATGTCTCAATCTATGTAAACCACGGTAAGGAAGCTGGCAGTCCTGTTATTCACCCGCATATCAACATAGTTACATTTTCTACAATCCCTCCTGTAATAGAACAGGAAGCAGAGGCTGCGCACAGGATTCTAAATGAAAAAGGTATATGCGCAATGTGTCAGACTGTAAGTACTGAGACAGGTGGGCCAAGGCAGATCCTGCAAACTGAAGGATTCTTGGCATTCTGTCCATGGGCTCCCTCACATCCGTATGAATTTTGGATATATCCAAAAAAACACACAACAAGCTTTTCGAAAATAACTCAAAAGGAGATAAATGACCTATCTTTGATCTTGAGGGCTACGCTTGGTGGACTTGCCAATACCACGAAGAATGCAGCATACAACATGGTGTTTCATCTCTCGCCAGAAAAGAAAAACAACCGACAGATTCACTGGCATATCGAAGTGTATCCGCAGTCTGATTCTTGGTCTGGTCTTGAAAGG
This sequence comes from Nitrosotalea sp., assembly GCA_049795075.1. Classification (GTDB taxonomy): domain Archaea; phylum Thermoproteota; class Nitrososphaeria; order Nitrososphaerales; family Nitrosopumilaceae; genus Nitrosotalea. The sequence goes on from JBARDK010000067.1 coordinate 1,627, forward strand.
GGATATGGTGTTTTCTTGAACAAGATAACTCCAGAAAAGGCAGCAGAGGAGCTTGGCTCGTCTTGCAGAAAAGAACTAGCAGGTCTAGTTGGAATAGTATGACCAATCATTTGGTTTATTTATTGAAGTAAATCAAGAATAACTGTGGCAGTTGAAAAA
>JBARDK010000068.1:0-9794 GCA_049795075.1 Nitrosotalea sp.
AAAGTATAGAGAAATGCAGAATCTGTGGCTCGTCAAAATTAACCTCAATATTGTCACTCGGTGAACAATATCTTGCATCATATACTCCAAAAGAAAATGATCCAAAGCCTTTTGTGGATAAGGCGCCTTTGGAATTAATTAGATGTAATAGGGAATTAGATCCAAATGCTTGTGGACTGGTTCAGCTGAGACATTCTGTTCCCCCAAATATGATGTATGACAGATATTTCTACAGATCAGGAATAAATCAAACAATGACTGACAATTTGAGGGAGATTGTTCAAGAAGCAATGTCGAGGATACATCTGGATAAAGACAACATTGTGGTTGATATTGGATGTAATGATGGAACGTTGTTAAAAAATTACAAGGAGAAAAACCTATGTGCCGTTGGTTTTGATCCGGCCAAAAATATGTATCAATATTCAAGGGAAAGCGGAGCTAATATAATAATAGACTATTTTAATGCAAAATCATTCTCAGAACATTATGGAGATGAAAAAGCGAAAATCGTATCAAGCATTGCCATGTTCTATGATTTGGAAGATCCTAAAATCTTCGTAGAAGATGTATCCAAAATACTTCATCAGGAAGGTGTATGGGTTCTTGAATTGTCTTATCTTCCTTCCATGTTGTTACGAAATGCCTTTGATACTATAGTACATGAGCATCTGGAATACTATCATTTGTCAGTGATTGAATATATGTTGGACAAATTTGTGCTAAAGGTAGCTGATGCGTTTCTTAATGATGTAAACGGTGGAAGCTTTCGACTTTTTATAAAACACAAAGACCAACCAATCTCAAAAGAAGCTGAAAAAAGAATACTTGCCCTGCGCGAATATGAACAAAAGATGGGAATTGACACGGATAAACCATATCAGGAATTTATTAAAAGATGTGAGAGTGAACGAGAGAAGGCATTATCATTTATTAAAAGTGAGATAAACAAAGGCAAGAAAATTTTTGCTTATGGCGCATCAACTAAAGGAAATACTCTACTTCAGTACTATGGAATTGATGACAAGCTAATCGAGGCCGTTGCCGACAGAAATCCAGACAAATGGGGAAGACATACAATTGGAACAAACCTAAAAATTGTCTCAGAAGAAGATGCACGTAAAGCAAATCCTGATTACTTTTTTGTACTTCCTTGGCATTTTATTACAGAGTTTAAAGAACGTGAAAAAGAGTTTATCACGCGAGGTGGCAAGTTCATCGTTCCTCTGCCCACTTTTCAAGTAATTGATAAATAATCATGTTAGTCTACTCCAACGTCTTTGATTTAGAATGCGAATCGAAAGTCATACTTCAGAAAATATTTGGTACTGATAGAAATTGATAATCGGTTTTGATCTCCAGGCATTACAGACAGAACAGTCGCGAAATCGAGGTATAGGAAGATACTCTAAGAACGTAATAAACAAAATACTTGAAATTGATACAACTGATGATCTAAAAATATTTCTTAATGGAAACTACAAAGAAAAGATCAACATGAGAGAAAACAAACAATCAAACATAATAATTCTAGACTATAACACTCCAAAATCTGACGTAACAAATACTGAAAACCATCTAATTCAATTTCTAACTTATCGAAAATCTAATCTAGACATACTGCATGTCTTTAGTGCATTTGAGGGATATCCAAGCACCTTTCCAGTGATAACTCCATATCTTGAAAGATTGAACTGTATGTTATGTACTACCATCTATGATTTTATTCCATTACACTATCCTGATCATTATCTATCTGATCAGAAATCCAAGACAGCCTATTACAGAAATTTAAAAACAGTGTATAATTCTGATATTCTATTTGTCGATTCCATGTCTGCTAGGACAGACGCCATCAACATTCTGGGGATAAACCCAAACAAGGTGTTATACATTGGTGGAGGCGTATCTGATTCATTTTTTAAAATAGAAAATCTATCACCTAAAGAAATAGACAAAATAAAGAAAAAATATGGCATACATGGAAAATTCATTCTTTATACAGGCGGTATAGATTTTCGTAAAAATATTGAGAGATCAATCACAGCATTTGCAAATATCGAAGGATCTGTCCTGTCTAATCTGTCATATGTAATAGTTTGTCAGATAAATGATTTTGATAGAAAACGTCTTGCTGATCTAGCCAAATCAAATAAAGTAGAAGATAATGTAATATTTACAGGGTATATCCCTGATGAGGATCTTAACATACTATACAACTGCTGTGAAGGATTCGTTTACCCGTCTTTGATAGAAGGATTTGGGCTTCCAGTACTTGAGGCCATGAAATGCGGCGCGCCTGTAATTGGCAGTAATAGCTCCAGCATTGCTGAGCTCATAGAGGATGAAAGTTTAATGTTTAATCCTCTCAACGAACAAGAAATGACAACACTGATCACCAAAATAGTGACAGATTCTGAGTTTAGAGGCAAGTCTGTTGCTCACTCGCTGGAAAAAAGTAAGCAGTTTTCGTGGTATGATACTACAAAAAAAATTCTTGATACCTACAAATCTCTGAAAAATAACATTTTGACCAAAAAATCTAAAAATCGTATCTGCAAACCGCGTATAGCATACTTTAGCCCACTCCCTCCAAAAAAGTCTGGCATAGCAAATTACAGTGCATCTCTTCTTCCATTGCTCTCAAAATATTGGGATATTGATATATTTGTAGATGATTATGTCTGCACAGATCCTTATCTTGCGACAAATTTTGGCATTTTCTCATATTCTGAATTTGAACAACTACACAAGACTCGTCCATATGATTCCATTGTTTATCAGGTGGGAAATTCAGAAAATCATATTTACATGTTTGACTTTATAAAAAAATACCCAGGTGTCGTGGTTCTGCATGATGTATATCTTAGTGGAGTGATCTATTGGATAACAGGCAGAGTAGGAAAGTTAAATGAATTCATTGATGAGGTAATCTATTCGCATGGTGAAAAGGGAAAAGAAATGGTAAACAAGGCACAAAAAAACTTGATTACATGGGATAAACTGATCTGGGAGCTCCAAGTAAACAAACGCCTTTTGGATAATGCTACTGAAATCATACTTCATTCTGACTGGGATAGGAAAAACGTATTGCAATTATATCCTGAATTTACAGAGAAAATTTCGCTGGTACATCAATTTGCTCCCATGCGAGTAAGTACTGATAAAGCAAAAGATAAGGCAGATCTTGGATTCTCTAAGAACGATTTTTTGATATGCTCCTTTGGATTTGTTATCTCTACAAAAAAGATAGACTCTATTATAAAGAACCTAAAATCATTTTTGGAACAAAATCAAGATTGTAGATATGTCATAGTTGGAGAGGCCACCGATGTATACGGACAATTAGTAAAGAAGACAATCGATGATCTTGGATTGAATAAAAATGTTATAATTACTGGATATATCGATGATGTTACCTACAAAAAATATCTTAACGCATGTGATGTATGCATCTCACTGAGAACAAATGCTAGGGCAGGCACCGCAGCGTCTGTTAATCATTCCTTGGGAGCAGGTCTTCCTACCATGATATCAGATGAGGGCCCTTTCAGTGAATTCCATGATGATGTGGTTATAAAGGTAAAACCTAATGAAGAAAAAAATCTCGGCAAGATTATAGGAGATCTCTACAGAGATCAAAAAAAGCTAATAGCTCTAGGAGAAAAGGCAAGAGAATTTGCACAGGAAAATCTATCCAAAGATTTGTGCGTAGAAAAATATGTTATGGCAATAGAAAAGGCAATTAACTGTACAAGGATGACTGGCAAATGAAAATAGCATTTATTGTTCAACGTTGTGGTAGAGACGTCTTTGGAGGAGCTGAGGCATTAACTTTACAGATAGGATTGCATCTCTCAAAATTCTTTGAAACAGAAATACTAACTACCAGAGCAAGAGAGGCAACAACTTGGAAAAATCACTATCCTGAAGGAATTGAAAAAATTGAGAATTTAACAATACGAAGATTTTCGGTCGACCATGAAAGAGATCCTAATTTTGTACCACTTTCGCAATATTTGGAACTAAACAATGGGGACTTGGAAAAAGGCAAGGAGTTCATAGAAGCTTCAGGACCAGTATGCAATCAGTTGTTAAAATACATACAAGATAACAAAGACCAGTATGATCTGTTCGTTTTTGTAGGATATCTATATTGGCAAACATATCATGGCCTACCTTTGGTAGGGGAAAAGAGTATTTTACTTTCTACAGCACATGATGAGCCGTGGATATATTTTAAAATATTTGAAACGGTTTTTACGATTCCAAAGGGATATCTATTCCTCACTAATACAGAAAAAGAATTTGTACACAAAAAATTTGGTCATATAGAAAAGCCATATCAAGTAGTAGGTCATGGAATGGATCTCTCAATTCCTTCTAGAAATTCAAAAGCTCCCAAAGTCAAGTTGCCTGATGAATACATGCTTTACATAGGGCGTATTAGTGCGGGCAAGGGATGCCAGATTCTATCCGATTTTTACAATCGCTATACAAGCCTTAGGAAAACAAATCTTAAGCTCGTGATGTTGGGTACTATAGAACACAAGATTGAAAATAATAATGCAATTGTGTTTGAAAACGCATCTGAGGAAGAAAAGTTCTTTGTCTTGAGAAACTGTAATCTTTTTGTTATGCCATCGCAGTTTGAAAGCCTCAATATGGCATGCCTTGAAGCTTGGTTGTTCAAAAAACCTATTTTAGTAAATGGTAATTCGAGTGTGCTTGTGGAACATTGTAAAACGGGCAATGGTGGATTATATTTTCACAATTATGAAGAGTTTTCAGAATGTTTAGATTTGACATTACAAGATAAGGCACTAGCAACAGAATTAGGTAACAATGGTGAGAAATATGTCCGAGAAAATTATAATTGGGATATAACCCTACAAAAATACAAAACATTGTTTAACAAAGTTCTAGCAGCAACAAAAACTCATTAGACTTTTATCTCTGTATGAAATATGTTACATGATTGAGCAAAATAGATGTAGGGGTTATTACTAGTGATCTAAGAAAAAAAATAACAAATAATAAAATTGAACAGGAGAATCTGTTTGATTTCATAGCTTATGAATTAAGTAAAGGAAGTTTAGAGATTGATGAAAATGTTTTATACGAGATGGCAGATCTCATCGATGACAAATACAACACAAAGGAAGAAATGAAGAAATTCTTACAAATTAGGATTGATAATTTTAAACAGATTTCGCTAATCAGAAATGATCAACTGACAAATTCACAGGAGTTTTCTGTACTTGATACTGAGAATCTAATTGGCAATTCGCGACTTTTTGGTAACATGAAACAATTATTTAATAAATTGGAAAAGAACAAGGATCTTTCTGATCTTCGTGATGGTGTATTTCATTTTGGTAAAAGTCACATGGGGCTTGCAAAAAGAATATTCTTTCTTCAAGTCACACAAAATTACTTGGCCGCATTGAAATATCTAATAATTAATGATGTTGTAACCAAACAAACCTTGTTTAACACATCTGCAGAGGAAGCGTTAAAAAGCATAATTGGCATGATGTCTTCTCTACAAAAAGAAACCACGATCTCAATTAAGGAATTAAGAAATTACAAAACTGAATCAGAAAAATGGATACAAAATAATGAATTTCGTATTATTCAACTTGAAGAGGGCTTAAAGAAATTTGATGAAATTAGTGAGCGTGTAGATAAAAACAACCATATCATATCTAATCTTGAAGAAGGCTTAAAGAAATTTGATGAAATATCAAGAACAATCGAAAACAATTTTTCTGTCTTAAATAATGCTAATCATAAATTGGCGATTAAAACTAATGAAAATTATAATGAACTCAAAGAGATGATAATAACTAAAGATCTTAAAACAACTGAATTTCTTCTTGAAAAAATCAATAAAATTGAACGGATGGTTAAGGAAATAGACGAAAAAATGCAAAAGAATAGGGAAAAATAAACTTGAAAATGGACCGGAATAGTGGTATAGCTAATCAAATAAGAGAATTTTATGCAGAAATTCTAAAAAGAAAACCAAACGAAGATGAATTGAAAAACTACTTGGTATTATTGGAAGGTGGAAACATTCACGTTAGTGAAATACCTTCTCTTATGAAAAATTCAGACGAGTACAAGATCTTAAAACATATGGAAAAAGTTGGTAGAGGACCAATTAAGACTAATGGTATTACAATGTATCTAAATCCTAAGGATAAAGCTGTTTCATATTATCTTTCAAGGGATGGTATGTGGGAACCATTTGAAACTGAATTGATGAAAAAATTTTTCAATAAAACTACAAATTTTATCGATATAGGGGCACACATAGGATACTATGCTCTTATTTGTGCATCTGTTGCAAATCAGGGATCTGTTCTTTCGTTTGAACCTGAAGAGGAAAATTATAAAATTCTTAAAGAAAATATAACGTTAAACAATTTCGAAAATGTAATCGCGTTAGACTATGCCATTAGCAACAAAAATGATACAATAGATCTATACCTAAGCAATGAAGGAAATACGGGAGACAATAGATTTTTTCCAAATGACTTTAGGGAAATCACGGAAAAACGAAAACAAATCAAAGTGAAATGTATTACGCTAGACAGCTATCTGCTACAGCATAAAATTGAACCTGATGTAATTAAAATGGATATTCAAGGTAGCGAATTTCTGGCACTTCAGGGAATGGAAAAAACCATTAAGAGCTCAAATAAACTCGTATTATTTACAGAATTCTGGCCACATGGAATAATACACAACAAAGGTTCACCTGAAGAGTTTCTAAACACATTATCAGATAATGGATTCGAAATATATGACATAAACCAAAAAGAGAAAAAAATAGAAAAAAAATCAAATAAACAACTTATAGAAAATAATTTAGATCCTAAGAATCCAGAAGCACAAACTGATCTGTTATGATTAAAAAATATAAAAATTTCTAACAATTGATAAATCCAGCTGTAGAAACCATTACTGATAACATAAGAAAAAAAATTGAAAGTTATAAAATAGAAAATGAGACACTGATTGATTTCATAGCACATGAGCTAAATAAAAGTAATACTGAGATTCAATACTCCTTGTAATATGACCAATTCATTACAAATATCAAAGATTTTCTTTAAAGACAAAAAAGGATCCATTAAATGATAATACACTCCAAGAAACAACTCCATCTCTTGTTCCTATATCAAGCACTGTTTTACCAGTTATCTTTTGGTATGGCAGGCATTTCAGCCATCATGACTTTTTCAGGTATTATACTGGATGTGGGATAATCTTTATCCATTCAAATGCCAATCCTAAATTACGTTTATCACCTGATTTGGGAGATAATGAATTTGGACTAAGCGTCCTGTTGGTTTCAAATGTAAATCTGACAAAGTTCTCATCTGTCTGCAAAGATTGTTTTGGTATGTTACCCTCAAACACAGTACCTACATTTTCCTGTTCCAATTTCATAATCTTGATTGAAATCCCATTGACTTGAAGTCTTAAGCTTTCCAGTATGTCAGGGGCTATGTGTGACACGACACAAAACTGGACTGTAAGGTCAGAGTTTCTTGCTAGATGAAAATCAATGGTAGATTTTGTTTCAAGACCAGTCCACCTGAATACGTTTCCACCAGGAAGAAATTCTCTAGAGTACCAGCCAGATCCGTTTAGGGCTTGTTTAAAATTAAAATCTATGGAACTGACAGGAGGGGTTGACTTGCCAAAACGCTCGTTATAGTTTTTTTCCAGTAGCTCATACATCATTTGTTTGAATGGCATTTCTAAGAAGTGCGATTCAAAGTATTTTTCCTTCAGTTCTTTTGCCATTTGAAAAAAACGTGATTCAAACAGCTCTGCTGCGTAACGATACAATTCAGAGTCTAACTTGGTGCATTCTGATATCATGTTGATTGTTTCATCAGAAAACTCATTACGATGAGGTCTATTTGGCAAAATCATTTCTTTCCAGACTTGACGAATTGGTCTCCAACCAAATGTATAACATAAAAGCATCAATGATTCTTCAAATCTTTCTGTAAATCCAAAGAATTTGAATTCAGAAAGATGTTTTTTTGCAATATCTAAGAGTCTATTGTCGGAAATATCAGTAAATTCTGATGATGATTCATAGAAAAAATTTTCTAACTCTGATTTGTCTAATGACTCTGTTAATGAAAATACATCCAATTCTAAACCTAAATGCCGAGTCTGTTCATTTGCAAAAACGCGTCTTTTATCTGAATTACTAATTAAGGACTCTAATCCATTTTCTTTAGAAATAAAATCTTTAACCCAATTGTTGGTAAGAGGATCTGTACGCATGTGATGATAAAATGATATTGTTCTTTCTACAGGATCTCTAATCATAGTAATGCATACGGGTTTTTTTGGTAGAATCTTACATAAACTGTATCCAAAATGTCCTCTGATCAGTTTGTATTCTGAAAAACTTTTGGGTTTATTCAATAGCAGTTTTTGCCAAACTTGTTCAGGATATATTGAATTTAAATCAAAATTATTGTCTATAATGGCAGTCAAGGTAGTACCTGCTGTTTTTGGTATGTGAAGAAAATACATAATATCATCTTCTTTTAATTCGTATTCCAAGGGTTGTTTATTCGCGGTTTTCAATTCGTTTATCTTTTGAACCCTAGTAATTTTAATCCATTTCAATGCTAATCCTGAAATTCTTTATCACTAGGATTAGATTAACTGGTTTTAGCTTAACAGAATAAATAATAAAGAATTACGAATCATTTTTTGTTCAGTAGAGAATGAAAGGCTAATTCCGCCCTAAGCCATTAAATCATATTTTTTCTTGATAAGGTGTTGTTGAGACTATTTTGTGTTGTGATATGACATAAAAATATATTATTTTATGAAATATCTTATGTTTTTATCTATTCTCACATTTCTCTAGTGCGATCTAAATATTTTTCATAAAATATAAAGTGTTTCGTTAAGGGAAGTAAAAGTTTATGTACTTGCCATTTGAAGATCGGATACTGTGAATTTGAAATATTCTAGTCATCTATTGACATCTATACTTACTGCAATAATAATTACAAGTCTGTTAGGACCATCGGCTCTGAACTTTGCACTTCAAGAGGCCTTTGCAGCTCCCCTAACTGGTGTAGCTGTAAACAATGGTGCTAACTTTCCAACCAAAGCAACACAATATGTAGCTACATTCACAACTGCAACAACTGGAATAATACATGACATAGTTGTTGTAATGCCAGCAGGTACCAATATGCCTGCCGGTACGGTTGCAGCTGCCATAGGTGTTGCATCAGGAAGTACAACCTCCATAAATCTTGGAGGTGGTACGACAGCCACCACAGGTTCACTCGGTTCTACTCCTACTCTGACATACACTCTTCCTCATGATCAATCAATTCCAGCTGGAACCACGATTTTCCTTTACATGATAAAGATATCGAACACTGCCACAACTGGCGGTACTTCTCTTTCTATAAAAACACAAACAGCAGGAGCAACGACCATTGATGGCCCAACAAGCGGCTCCTTTGGTATTGGCGCACCACCAGCTAAAGGTACAACAGGTGCTACTGGAGCCAAGGGTGCAACAGGTGCAACAGGATCTGGTACAACAGGTGCTACAGGAGCTAAAGGTACCACAGGTGCTAATGGTATAACAGGTGCTAAAGGTGCAACAGGTGCAACCGGAGCTGGTACCACAGGAGCTAAAGGTACCACAGGTGCAACTGGTGCTAATGGTGCAACCGGAGCTAATGGAGTCACAGGTGCAACCGGAGCTGGTACCACAGGAGCTAAAG